>JANNNT010000485.1:0-4751 GCA_031398685.1 Rhodocyclaceae bacterium
AATCCGCGCCGAGCCAGTGCAGCGGCCAATTCCACAGGCCCCACCCCCGCGTGTTGAAAGACCCGCACCGGCGCCACGCGAGGTTCACCGTCCAGCCGAACAAGCGCGCCCGGAAGCGCGGACTCAACGCCACCAAGCCGAGCGCCAGCGTCCGGCGCGGCAGAATGAGCAGGAGATACTGCGCCGCCGCAACGACGCCGAGAAACGCTGAAATCGGCAAGGCCGAGTGACTGGCGATCGACTTCTCGAGGCCAGGAAACTGGTACGATGCCGACATGATCGTTACCAACGCACAGCACCAAACAGCCATTGTCACCCGACGTGACGGCAAGACAGTCGTTTTCGTCCGTTTCAGGGCCGGAAAGCTTGCCTGCGAGCGACTGGCCGAAACGATGTTCAGGGAACAGTGGCAAGAGACGCACTACCCGCTGGCGGAAACAATGGATCGTTTTTTTGCCCATGGTCAGGCGCATGGTTGCACCCAGGAGGCGCTCAAAGGGCTGGAGAAGTTGAAAGCCCGCGACAGGAACGCATTGACCAACCTGTTCTGACGGTTCTGACCGTTTTTCGGCCAACTGGGCGACCCCAAATGAAAAGGCCCGGAAGTGGAAGCTTCCGGGCCTTTTTGCCGATGAACCGGCGGCAGTGTTGTTACTGGATCAGTGCCCCGAGGAGACAACAGCACCCAAGCCGGTTTCCGAGCGCACCTTCTGCGCCGGGAAGAGCGAACGTTCGAGTTGAGCCTGTTTGCTGTTATCCATCTTGGACACCAGATAGATGGTCAGGAAAGCCGCGGTCATCGAGAACAGAGCGGGTGAAGAGTAGGGGAACAGCGCGGAACCCACCGGGTTCTTGAGCACGGTTTCCCACACCGAGGCAGAAACAACGGTCAGGCCAACCGACGAAATCAGGCCGACGAAACCGCCTGCCACCGCGCCCTTGGTCGTGCAGTCCTTCCACAACACCGACATGAAGAGTACCGGAAAGTTGGCTGAACAGGCGATGGCAAAGGCCAGCATCACCATGTAGGCGACGTTTTCCTTTTCGAAGGCGATACCGAGGAACACTGCAACGATGCCGAGACAAATCGTGGTGATCTTCGACACGCGCAACTCCGAAGCTGAATCAGCCTTGCCCTTCTTGAACACCGTGGCATACAAATCGTGTGACACGGCTGACGCACCGGACAGCGTCAGGCCAGCAACCACCGCCAGAATCGTGGCGAAGGCCACCGCGGAGATGAAGCCGAGGAAGACGTTGCCGCCGACCGCGTTGGCCAGGTGGATGGCGGCCATGTTGCCGCCGCCCTTCAGCCCCTTGGCCAGATCGCCATCGATATAGTACGACCCCGGATCCTGGTTAAGCAGAACGATAGCGCCAAAGCCGATGATGAAGGTCAGGATGTAGAAGTAACCGATCCAGGTCGTCGCCCAACCCACCGACTTGCGTGCTTCCTTGGCGCTCGGAACAGTGAAGAAGCGCATCAGGATATGCGGCAGGCCCGCCGTACCGAACATCAGTGCCATGCCGACCGAGATGGCCGAAACCGGATCCTTGATCAATCCGCCGGGGGCCATGATCGCGCCATGCTTGGAATGAAGCTCAACCGCCTTGGTGAACAGCGCCTCGGGATTGAAATTGAACTGATAGAGTACCGCCACGGCCATGAAAGTCGCACCAACCAGCAGCATGACCGCCTTGATGATCTGCACCCAGGTGGTCGCTGTCATGCCACCGAACAACACATACAGCATCATCAGCACACCGACGATCATCACCGCGTATTGATACTCAAGGCCGAACAGCACCTTGATCAGCTGACCGGCACCGACCATCTGAGCGATCATGTAGAAGGCGACAACGACCAGCGAACCGCAGGCCGCGAAAATGCGCGTTGGAGTTTGGGAAAAGCGGTACGAGGCAACGTCGGCAAAGGTGAATTTGCCGAGGTTGCGCAAGCGCTCGGCCATCAGGAAAGTAATCACCGGCCAACCGACCAGCCAGCCGATCGAGAAGATCAGGCCGTCGAATCCGCTGCCGAAAACCAGACCGGAAATCCCGAGAAAGGACGCCGCGGACATGTAGTCGCCGGCGATTGCCAGGCCGTTCTGAAAGCCCGTGATGCCGCCGCCCGCGGTGTAGAAATCGGCTGCTGACCGTGTTTTTGACGCTGCCCATTTGGTGATACCCAGGGTAATCGCGACGAAACCACCAAACATCCCGATGGCGACCCAGTTGGTCGCCTGCTTGGCGGTCTGGCCGAGATCGGGACCTGCGGCCAAGGCAGCGCCGGCCGCCAGCATGCCAAGCAGAAGCAGCAGGCTATTCCCTACAATTCTGTTCTTCATTTTTTGTTCGCCTCCTTGATGATCTCGGCGTTGAGCGTGTCGAACTCCGTGTTGGCCCGACGGACATAGAGGTTGGTGAGGATGATCGTGATCACGATCACCCCAACGCCCAGTGGGATGCCCACCGAAGTGGTCATCCCAGCCGCCAGCTTGGTGCCCAGCCACTCTTTATTGAACGCGATCAGGAGGATGTAGCCGTAATAAACAGCCATGACGCAAAGCGTCATGATGATGCTGTAGGAGCTTCGAATGCGCACCAGCCTGTGGTACTTCGGGTTTGCTTCGACCCGTGCGGCAACTTCATCAACCATGTTTTGTCTCCTCAAAAATTGGTTTCTCGAGCCGATGCAACCGACTTCGGGAACCACGATAATTCAGGAAACTTACTCCACACTTACTCCTTTATTTTTTCTGCACTTGTCAACTATTTGAGAAACACATTACGCAATAGGTAATAAACAATTGGCCAATAAAAAGGCTGCCACGATTTCCCGCAGCAGCCTTTTCAGTACGGCCGGGTTCAGTTCAGCAGCGGAAGCGGCTGACCAGCAACGTCAGTTCGCTGGAAATCTTTTCCATATCCGCTGCCGTTTCAGAGGTCGATTGCATGGCGGCGGTGGTTTCTTCAACCATCTGTGCAATTTGCTCAACCCGTTGCGCGATGCTGGCACTGGCGATGCTTTGTTCCTTGGTGGCATCGGCCACTTCGCGAATGCTGGCGAGTGTCGTCTGCGCGCCATCCTTGATCTTGCGCAGCGATTCAGCCGCGCCCTCAGCCGCTTTCACACTGGCCGCGACCTGCGGCAATGCCGCATCCATGACACCGACGACCTGTACCGTATCTGACTGGATTGCGGCAATCATCTTCTCGATCTCGACGGTCGCCGTCGAGGTTCGTTCAGCGAGTTTGCGCACTTCATCGGCCACCACGGCAAAGCCGCGGCCCTGCTCGCCGGCCCGTGCCGCCTCGATGGCCGCATTCAGCGCCAGCAGGTTGGTCTGTTTGGCAATATCCTTGATCACCCCGGCAATCGAGGAAATCTGGTTGGCCCGCTCCTCAAGCTTGCGGATGCGTCCTGAGGCATCGCTGACGGTCGAAGCAATTTCCTTGATTTCGTGAGACGCGGTCTCAACCCGGCCAAAGCCATCCTCGGACAAACCGACCGAAGTCAGAGAGCTCTGCTGCGTATCGTTTGCGCTGTCGGAAATGTGGTTGATGCTGACCGTCATTTCCTCAATCGCGGCCGCCATCGACTGGGTCGCATCGGTCTGATACTGGGACGCCTTGGCCACCTCACGCGAGGCTGTACTGATACGTTCCGCACCTTGCGACAGATTGGTCGAGCTCTGGCCGATCTCCGTCACCATTTTTCGGATGGAACTTACCATGTCGCCCATGGAAGCCAGCATGCTGCCCTTGGGCGCCGAAGGCATCACGCCCGTCAAATCTCCGCTGGCGGCTCGCGACATCAATTCGATGGCATCCGCCGGTTCGCCGCCCACCTGGCGCAGCACACCACGAACAATGGCAAAGCCGAGCGCTGCAACGACCAGCAGAATAACGGCGGCTACCGAAAGATCGAAGGTCAGGCGCTGTCTGAATTCGCTGTCAATGTCGTCCATATAGACGCCAGTACCGAGCATCCAGCCCCAAGGCTCGAAGTTCATCACGAACTGCAGCTTGTCAACCGGCACCTGGCTGTTTGGTCGTGGAAAAGCCGTGTCGACAAAGGCACTGCGCTTGCCCTGCAGAGCCGCCAGCATGTCCTTGATCGTAAAGCGTCCATAGGCGTCCTTGATCATCTCCCGCGTATCCTGGCCGATAAGCTCGGTTTTGATATGGTAGATATTCACCCCGGCCATCGTATAGGCGTAGAAGTATTCGGTCTTGCCATCCTGGCCGCCGTAACGTGCTGTACGAACCGCGTCGAGCGCCGCTTTTTGCGCCTGTTCGCGGGTAAGTTTTCCGGCAACCTCCTGTGCCTGAAAATCGCCAATGGTGCTATACAAGGCCTCGGTGACCGACTTGATCTGAATCTTGCGACCTTCAGTCAGATCGCGCTTCTTCTCAACGGCAGAAAAAGATACCAGCACGATCATGCCAATCAGCGCGGCCACAACTAACAAAATTATTTTCGTTTTCAGCTTCATGCGATCAATCATTGCCCACCTCCAGCGTGCCGAAACCAACTAGAAACACAGCTACCCGCCGCTCCACCACAACACATAAAATGAACGCGGTAACGCCCATCTTGACCTTCTTCAGTAGCGGAAGCGGCTGACCAGCACAGTCAGCTCGTTGGCAATTTTCTCCATATCCATCGCAGTTTCAGCGTTCGACTGCATGGCTGCCGTAGTTTCATCAACCATCGCGGCAATTTCCTCGACTTTCTGCGCAATGCT
>JANNNT010000522.1:0-11777 GCA_031398685.1 Rhodocyclaceae bacterium
ACGAACTACCGCTGTGGCTGTTCTTTGCTCTCCTGGCCGTAGTGGCGAGCGCCCTCTTTTTTCTGTTCCAGTGGTTTCTGCAGGGAGAGAGCGATGATCTCGCCCAGATCCAGACCCGCCCGGCCATAATCTCCCCGTTTCCCGGGCGTGCTGCAGAAGAAGTGCCGGCACCGGGCACCTCGCCGGTAGCAAAACCGCGCACGTCCTCTTAACGCCCCGCAGAAGGCAACCCGTGCGCCCCGAGTACCAGCGAATACTGATCACACCCTCGGTTCTTGACCGGCTCCTCGACGACAAGCCCAAGGAGCAGGTTGAGAGCCAGAGTCAGCAGATCTTCGACCTCAATCGTCTGAAACGAGCCGTGGCGCGTGACATGGAAGCCCTGCTCAATTCGCGCAGTGTCGATCTGGATGAGCAGATCGAGGCTTATCCGCAAGCCCGCAACTCGATGATTGATTTCGGCATCACCGACCTTTCCAGTCTCAGCTTCCTCGACCCCGGTGACCGCGCCTACCTGCGCGACAAGATCCGCATCACCGTTGAGCGGCACGAACCACGGCTGGGGACGGTCCAGGTCAGTCTCGATGCCCCGGGTGGCATTGAGCGCATGCTGCGTTTCCGCGTGGACGCCATTCTCAAGGTGCTGCCTACCCGTCCGCCGGTGAGCTTCGATGCCAGGCTGCAGCTCTCATCGAATTCCTGCCAGGTCAAAGAAAACTGAATGCTCAAAGAACTGCTGCCCTACTACGAACGGGAGCTCACCTATCTCCGCGAACTCTCCGGGGAGTTTGCCCAGCGCTACCCGAAGATCGCCCGACGCCTGCTGCTTGACGGAGACCAGAGCGAAGATCCGCACGTCGAGCGCATCATTGAAGGCTTCGCCTTCCTCACGGCGCGCATCCACCGCAAGCTCGACGACGAGTTTCCCGAGATTACCGAGGCCTTTCTCCAGATTCTCTACCCGCACTACACACAGCCTTTTCCGTCATGCACCATCCTGCAGCTAGAGCTCGACCCGAAAATTCCTGAAATCGCTGGCAAGACGGTCGTTCCGCGCCATCACCCAGTGGTCTCGCCGCCAGTCGGCGGCATGCCGTGCCAGTTCCGCACCAGTTACGATGTCGATCTCTGGCCACTGACCCTGTCTTCGGCCCGCCTTCAGCTAAACCAAAATTCAGAATATCTGCGCCGCCTGTGTCCCAAGTCGGTCGCGACCATCAGCCTTGAACTGGAAACTCAAGGCGGCCTGCCCGTCGGCCAGATCGGCCTCGACCGGCTACGCTTCTTTCTCGATGGTGATCCCGGCCTGATGGCCCTGCTCTACGAACTCCTGCTCATGGGCGTCGTGCAGGTGCGCGTCTCCGATGGCTCGGACAACCCGCTCCATGTCGCCACCCTGCCCGCCAGTTGCCTTGCACCGGTCGGCTTTGCCGCCAACGAGGGGTTACTCGATTATGACAACCGCTCCTTCATGGGTTATCGGCTGCTCAGCGAGTATTTCGCCTTCCCGGACAAATTCCTGTTCGTCGATCTCAATGGATTGGAGCACACTACTCTGCACTACAACGGTACAACGCTCTGCATCCATATCTTCCTGCGTCAATTTCCCGATAGTGAACGTCACAACCGTCTGGCGCAGACACTTGGCAGCGTCAACTTCAAGCTGGGTTGCACTCCGGCCATCAACCTCTTCAAGCACGCCGGAGACCCGATCCGTATCAGCCACCACAAAACCACCTATCCTGTCAGGGCCGATGGCCGCCGGCAGCGGGCGTACGAAGTGGTCTCCATCGATTCGGTCACCTGTGTCGAAAAAAGCAGCGTCGGCGAAGCCGCCCGGGTCGTTCCGCCGTTCTACTCGATCCAACACCACGCCAAGAGCGAAGACCAGCGCTTCTACTGGTATGCCACGCGGGAAGCCGCCGTTCTGGAAAACGACAACGGCACGGACATGGAAATAGCCTTTGTCGACAGCCAGTTCACCCCGCATCGCCCGGAACTTGAAGTCCTTTCACTGAACCTCACCTGCAGCAATCGTGACCTGTCCGAGCAACTCCCTTTTGGCGGCAGCAGCAATGCCACACACGCCGATTTCAAACTTCCCCAGTTCGCCGTGGTCAAGCGCGTGCGCCCGCTACGCAAACCAACCGCCTGTTTGCGTGCCCCGAACAAGCCCGGCCTGCACTGGCGGCTGATTTCCCACCTGTCGCTGAATCACCTGTCCATCGTCAGCCAGGGCAAGGACGCCTTGCAGGAGATGCTGACCCTCTATAATCACGCCCAGTCGCAGCGGGTGTCGCGCCAGATTCAGGGCATCGTGGACATCGCCAGCCAGTCGGCGACCACTTTGGTCACCAGCCGACATTTCTCCGGGTTCGCCCGCGGCATCGACATCACCCTCACGCTCGACGAGAATGCTTTCGTCGGTAGCGGCATGGTGCTCTTCGGCGCCGTGCTTGAGCGCTTCTTCGCACTCTACTGCGGCCCCAACAACTTCACCCGTCTTAAGCTGCGCAGCAAGCAGCAGGAACAGGAGATCGCCCAATGGCCAGCCCGGGCCGGCGAAGCGCTCGTCATCTAGTTGACGAGATCCGGGCCGACGGCCCTCGTTTCCGCTTCTTTCAGGCGGTGCGCCTGCTCGCATTGAGTGTCACCCAAGCGGACAACAAAGCGGCGATCCCGGCCTCGCTGCGCTTCGGCTCGCCCCTGTCACTGGCCTTTCAGGCCAGTGACATCGCCGCAGTCACGTCACGGCGCGCCAAAGCCCCCCAGCCATGCGACGAGGATGCTAAAGGGTCGTCCAAGACCTTCCCGCCCGCCGCGACCGACGACAAATCCGCGGACGAGTCACTGGAAATGACCGTCGGCTTTATGGGCCTGACCGGCCCGTCGGGGGTCTTGCCCATTTCCTACACTGAGTTGCTCATCGACCGGCGTAACCAATTCCGCGACAGCACCGGCCATCAGTTCCTCGACCTGTTCACCCACCGCGCCGTTTCACTCTTTTATCAGTCCTGGCGCAAGCATCGCTTCTATCTGCCCTATGAAGCCGGAAACGCGGATGGATTCTCGCGCAACCTGCTGGATATCGTCGGTGTCGGGCTACGTCATCTGCAGCAGCGCCTGCAGGCCAGTGGCGGCGGGATTCCCGACCGCTTTCTCATCCACTATGCCGGGCTGCTCGCACAAAAGCCCGTCTCCGCCGTAAATATCGCCGCCCTGGTACGCGGCTATTTTGCCGTCGACGCACATCTGGAACAATTCGTCGGCCAGTGGATGCCGCTCCCGCGCCATGAACAGAGCGCCCTCGACGGTCGGCCGTGTTGTCTGGGTCAAAACACCTTTGTTGGTGAGCGGCTTTGGGACCGGCAAACCAAGGTTTGCCTCAGCCTGGGGCCGCTCGATCGCGCCCAGTTTACCCAGTTCATGCCCGGCCAGCCGGGCTTGCTGGCCTTGCGCGAGCTGATCCAATTCTGTGTCGGCTTGACGCTCGATTGCGACGTGGCGCTGATCCTTAAGCGTCAAGACATCCCGGCCCCCACCCTGGAAAACACTCCGACGACGGGGCCCCGTCTCGGCTACAACCTGTGGCTCAATTCCCTGCCGCCAAGCCGGGACGCCGACGATGTCCGCTTCGCCCTGCTCAACGGCACTGGCATGGCGTGAGATAAAGCATGAGGACTGAGGACGAACCGACAGCCCATCAGTCCGACTATTTTCACTGCACAGTCGTGGTTTTCAAGCCGATACCGCCTACCAACCAAAACGCAGTACTTTCTCCGCCCATAACAAGCAGGTGATGGTCTTGCCATCGGTGATCTCACCATTGCGCACCGCAAGCAAGGCTTCATCCAGGCTCAGCGTCAATACGTCAAGAAACTCGCCATGATCAAGGTTTTGCCCTGATTCCTGCACCAACCCCCGTGCCAGGAATATTTCGATTCTTTCGCTGGAATAACCGACACAGGGATGCGTCACCCCGAGATAACGCCACTCGCGCGCGCTGTACCCTGTTTCCTCGAGCAATTCGCGCGTCGCGGTATCAAGAATTTCTTCACCGGGATCAATCTTCCCCGCAGGCAATTCAAGCATGGCTTTGCCTAGCGGATAACGATACTGCCGTTCAAAAACAAGATCGCCATTATCGAGTACCGGAATGACGACCGCTGCTCCCTGATGCACGATGTACTCACGGGTACTTTCGTTTCCGTCCGGCAAGCGGACACGATCACAGCGAACGTCCAGAAGTTTTCCTTGATACACCTGCCTGCCTTCGATCTGGGTCTCCTGCAGGTGTACGTCGCGTGTGTTCTGTTGATTTTTCATCCGAATCTCCTAATGAAAACGCCCCGACCAGCGGGGCGTTAATCATAAAAAATTGCTGATTAAAGCGAACGTACCAAGGAAAACGCGCAGATCGTCATCAGCATCTGCGGGAAAATTCCGAGCAGTGCTACGGCCAACCCATTGGCTGACATCAGAATTTTTACATCCATCGACGCTTCGATAGGCGCCATACTTGCGGGCGGATCGAAATACATGACTTTGACCACACGCAGGTAGTAGTACGCTCCGACCAGCGAGAAAAACACCGCGGCAATCGCCAGCCATAGATAGCCAGCAGCCACTGCAGCCTGCAGAACCGAGAACTTGGCAAAAAATCCGACAAAGAAGGGAACCCCAGCCATGGAGAACATCATCATCATCATCATGGCAGCGAACCAAGGACTGCGCTTGTTGAGTCCTGCGAAGTCACTAATCTCGTCGGATTCGAAACCGGATCGGGCCAGCAGAAGAATCATTCCAAACGTACCGGCGCTGGTCAGAACATAGGTGATGACGTAAAACAGCGACGAACTGTAGGCATTGAGTGCAAAACGTGCATCACCGCCTACGATGCCAGTCACCATCCCGAGCAACATGAAACCCATGTGTGATATGGCTGAATAGGCGAGCATACGCTTGAGATTTGTTTGCGCTATGGCGGCAAAATTACCCACTGCCATCGACAGCACTGAGAGGATGAGCAGCATGATCTGCCAGTCTTGCGAAACAACTATCAGCCCATTGACCAGCATGCGAATCACAATGGCAAAACCCGCAAGTTTGGGGGCTGTGCCGATGAACAAGGTCACTGCCGTCGGCGCGCCATGATAGACATCCGGAATCCACATGTGGAAAGGAACGACGCCCAGCTTAAAGGCAATACCCGAAACCAGGAAGACGACACCGAAAACAAGGATGGTCTTGTCGGCCTGGCCGGAAAAGAGACGCTCAGCGACCGCCGTAATTTCGAGCGTTCCCGTAGCACCGTATATCATTGACATACCGTAGAGCAACAAACCGGAAGCCAGCGCGCCAAGAACAAAGTATTTCATCGCCGCTTCGGTCGCAGGAATCGAATCCCGGTTCAGTGCGACCATGGCATAAAGTGATAATGACAGCAGCTCGATACCGATATAGACCGTCAGGAAATGATTGGCCGAGATCATCACCATCATGCCCAGCGTGGCAAACAGAGTCAGGGTATAAAACTCACCCCGGGCCATTTGCGGTCGATCAAGCACATACCCACGGGAGTAGAAAAGCACAACCATCACGGTGAGGTATAGCAGGAGTTTTAACAGATCGCCCAACAGATCGCCGACATACATGTTGCTGAAGGTGTAAAGAATCTGTCCGCTACTCAACATGAAGGTGACAACAGCGGCACCGACCAGCGCCAACTGGGTAAGGACGAAGGTTACTGTTCTCTTTTTGTCCTTGACGAACAGATCCACGATCAGGATCAGACAGGCCATCGCCAGAATGAAGATCTCCGCACTGGCAAGGCGAAGATCGGGCGGAACAAATTGCATTTCGGCAAGCGTCATAGCGGATACCAATTATAGGATCTTGCTTACGGCGATGTGACGCAGCAACTCGTTGACCGAGCTGTGCATGACTTCAGTGAAAGGCTGCGGGTAGAGACCCATGCCCAGCGCGCCAATGGCGAGCAGAGCCAGCACCAAAAACTCGCGCGAATTAATATCGGTCAACTCGGCAACATGGTGATTGCCTACCGCACCGAAGACCACACGCTTATACATCCAGAGCGTATAAGCCGCTCCAACGATCATTGTTGTGGCGGCAGCGAAAGCCACCCAGAAGTTGTACTTTACAGCGGCCAGAATAACCATGAATTCCCCGACGAAACCCGAAGTTGCGGGAAGTCCGGCGTTGGCCATGGCGAAGAGCATGAAGAAGGCCGCAAATTTTGGCATGGTATTGACCACACCACCATAATCGACAATCTGGCGCGAATGCACGCGGTCATACATGACACCAATGCAATAAAACATTGCGCCAGCAATAAAGCCGTGCGATACCATTTGCACCAGAGCACCTTCCAGTCCAAGCGCACTGAACATGAACAACCCGAGCGTAACAAAACCCATGTGTGCGATCGAAGAATAAGCGACCAGCTTCTTCATGTCTTCCTGAACCAGTGCAACCAATCCAATATAGACGATGGCAATCAGTGATAATCCGACGATCAGCCCGGAAAGTTCGTGCGACGCATCGGGTGCAATTGGCAGCGAGAAACGCAGGAAACCATAGGCGCCGAGTTTCAGGGCGATAGCGGCCAAAACGATCGAACCACCCGTCGGCGCTTCAACGTGGGCATCCGGCAACCAGGTATGTACCGGCCACATCGGCACCTTGACTGCAAAAGCGACCAGGAAGGCAAGGAAGATCCACATCTGTGGAACCTTGGCGATGGGCATCTGATGCCAGTCAAGAATCGAAAAACTGCCACCCGACTGAACAAACAGATAGATCAGAGCAATCAGGAACAGCAGCGACCCCGTCAGGGTGAAGAGAAAGAATTTGAAGGCCGCATGGACACGCTTAGGTCCACCCCAGACGCCGATGATCAGATAGAGCGGAATGAGAGAGGCTTCAAAGAAGACATAGAACAGCATTCCGTCCAGTGAGACGAAGATGCCGTTCAGAAGACCCGACATGATCAGGAACGCAGCATTGTACTGAGCCACCTTATTGTCGATGACCTGCCATCCCGCAACTACAACAATGACGGTAATGAAGCTGTTGAGCATCACGAACAGCATCGAGATACCATCAACGCCTAGATTGTAATTGATGTTGAAACGTGGAACCCAGGGCAAAAGTTCGACGAACTGCATCGCCGGTGTCGTCATGTCGAAACCGGTGTAAAGCGGAATAGTGACCAGCAAGCCGGCTACTGAACCGAGCAAGGCGAGCATTCGCGCCAAGGGAGCATTGCGATCCGACCCGGTCAACAGAACAACAAAACCGGCAATAATCGGAACCCAGATGGCGTACGAGAGAAGCGGTGTACCTGACATATCTTTCCCAGTCTCTTTATTCAGTTCAGGCGCGCAGGAGCCAGAAGGAGAGCAGCGCGCAAACACCAAAAATCATCGTGAAGGCGTAGTGATAAATGTGTCCCGACTGGAAGAAGCGCGCCAACATTGAGACCCCGCCAACCAGACGTACAGCACCACCGACAATCAGGCCGTCAATCACGCCCGCGTCGCCACCCTTCCACAATCCTCTGCCAAGCAAGCGTGCGCCACCTGCAAAAACCACTTCGTTAAATTTGTCAAAGTAGTATTTGTTCTCAAGTACGGTATAGATCGGGCCACAAGCAGCCTTGATTGCTGTCGGAATTTCAGGACGCTTGAGATAGAAGAACCACGACAAAGCGACACCAGAGAAAGCAAGCCAGAATACTGGCGTACTCAGGGCATGGGCCGCCATGGCAAAAGCACCATGAAACTCATGTGCAAGCTCTTCCATTACTGGATGCGCCTCAGCATTGACGAAAATGGCGTCCTTGAAAAATCCGCCAAACAGCATCGGCTCGATGGTGATGTAACCGATAACGACCGACGGGATAGCCAGCAGTACGAGCGGCAACCACACCACCCATGGCGTCTCGTGTGGCTTCTGGCCGGGAGCAAGGCCATGATGTTCTTCGTGCACATCAGTCGCAAGGTGTCCATCGTCATGGGCGGCATGGTCATCATGCTTGACATGCGTGTCATGGGATGCCGCATGCGCCTTGCCAAAACGCTCTTCACCGTGAAACACGAGGAAGTACATCCGGAATGAGTAGAAAGCAGTGATGAACACGCCCGCCATGACCGAGAAGTAAGCGAATCCAGAACCAGTGATATGCGACAGCGCAACCGCTTCAATGATTGAGTCCTTCGAGTAAAAACCAGCGAAGAACGGTGTACCTATCAGCGCCAGCGAGCCTATCAGTGAGGTAAGCCAGGTAATCGGCATGTATTTGCGCAGTCCCCCCATGTTGCGGATGTCCTGATCATGATGCATACCAATGATGACCGAGCCTGCGCCAAGGAACAGCAGCGCTTTGAAGAAAGCGTGCGTCATCAGGTGGAAAATCGCCACCGAATACGCCGAAACGCCTAGGGCAACCGTCATGTAGCCCAGTTGCGACAGCGTTGAGTAGGCCACCACGCGCTTGATGTCGTTCTGGATAACACCGAGAAAACCCATGAAAAGCGCCGTGATTGATCCAATAATAATCACGAAGGACAATGCCGTATCGGAAAGTTCGAACAGCGGCGACATACGCGCCACCATGAAGATGCCTGCAGTGACCATGGTCGCCGCATGGATCAGTGCCGATATCGGCGTTGGGCCTTCCATCGAATCCGGCAGCCAGACATGAAGCGGAACCTGTGCCGACTTGCCCATCGCACCAATGAACAGGAGGATGCAGGTGGCAGTCATCAGCGAGACCGTTCCCCAGTCGTGGCCGGAAATCAGCGTGATCGTGGCATCCGCGAGCGAAGGGGCATTCTCAAAAACAGTCTTGTAATCAAGCGTACCGAAATGAGCCAGCACCAGTCCAATTCCAAGAATGAAACCGAAGTCGCCCACACGGTTGACCAAGAACGCCTTCATGTTGGCGAGGATCGCTGTCGGACGGGTGTACCAGAATCCGATTAGCAGATAGGAGACCAGACCCACTGCTTCCCAACCGAAGAACAGCTGCATGAAATTATTGCTCATCACTAGCATCAGCATCGAAAAGGTGAACAAGGCGATGTAGCTGAAAAAGCGGTTGTAACCCGGATCATCCTGCATGTAACCAACGGTGTAGATGTGCACCATCAGTGACACAAAAGTAACGACGAGCATCATCGTTACCGTAAGCTGGTCGATCAGGAAGCCTACTTCAAACGTATAGTCACCAGAAGTCAGCCACTGGTAGACAGGGCCGTTGAAGGTATTACCGGCCGCCACATCCTTGAAGATGAACACTGAAGCAATAAAGGCAATCGCCACACCTGATATGGCGGCGGTATGAGCCACCCAGCGCGGAATCACGCGACAGAAAAGGCCGGCAATGATCGCCCCGAAGAGAGGAGCCAGGGGAACCAGAAGGTAGAGTTTTTGCATTTCCATGTTCAACCCTTCAAGCTGTCCAGATCATCCACATGGATGGTCTTCAGGTTACGGAACAGCACGACGAGAATCGCCAGGCCAATCGCCGACTCCGCTGCGGCAACGGTCAGGATGAAAAAGACGAAAACCTGCCCCGCCAGATCCTGCATGTAATGCGAAAAAGCAATGAAATTCATATTCACCGCAAGCAGCATCAACTCGATCGACATCAGAATGATGATCAGATTCTTCCGGTTAAGGAAAATACCGACGATGCTGATCGCAAACAGGATCGCGCCTAATATCAAAAAATGGGACAGTGTAAGCAAGGTGCCTCCCTGATTCCTTCTGCAAGTGGTGATGCCAAGTGCACCGCCACATCGAATTCTTTTATTTCAGATCACGAACGCCAAGGCCTTCGTCAAGTCTATTGACTTACTGGTTTCAGTCACGCTTTTCGGCAGTCATTTTCAGAACGCGAACGCGATCTTCAACTTTCACGAAAACTTGCTGCGAAGGACTGACTGATTTGCTCTTCCGCTTGCCACGCAGTGTCAGTGCCGTTGCAGCGACAATGCCAACAAGTAGGATGACCGAGGCCAGCTCAAACGGGTAAACGTACTCGGTGAATAACAGACGGCCAACGGCCTGCACGTTACTGTAACCGGCCGCCGCCTGTGGAACATCCTTCTCGAACCAATTGAAGTAGCTGCCACCAACGACAAGGCTCATTTCGGCAACCATCAATAGCGCGACAATCGACCCCAGCGGCAGGTAACTCCAGAAGCCTTCGCGCAGACGATCAATGTTGATATCAAGCATCATGACGACAAACAGGAAGAGCACCATCACCGCGCCGACATAGACGAGCACCAGTGCGATGGCGAGAAACTCAGCCTGCAACAGGATCCACACGCCGCTCGCGCTAAAAAACGCTAGAACGAGATGCAACGCGGCATGGACCGGGTTGCGCAAGGTCACGACACGCAGACTGGCATAGACCAGAATCGTGGAGAGAAAATAAAAAACGAAGGTCTTGAATTCCATCGTATCGGTGCCTGTTAGCGGTATTTCGAGTCAAGTTCGCGGTCCTCGGCGATCTGTGCTTCATAGCGATCGCCATTGGCCAGCAACATTGGCTTGGTGTAGTAAAGATCACCGCGCTTTTCGCCGTGATACTCGAAAACGCGGGTTTCAACAATCGCGTCGACGGGGCAGGCTTCTTCACAAAAGCCACAGAAGATGCATTTATTCAGATCGATGTCGTAACGCGTCGTGCGACGCGATCCATCATCCCGCTCAGCGGATTCGATAATAATGGCCAACGCCGGGCAAACCGCCTCACAGAGCTTGCAAGCAATACAACGTTCCTCGCCGTTCGGATAGCGGCGTAAGGCATGTAAGCCACGAAAGCGGAAACTTTGTGGTGTCTTTTCCTCGGGATACTGGACGGTGATTTTGCGGGCGAACATATAACGCCCGGTCACCGACATTCCCTTGAACAGTTCCTTGAGCAGGAGACTGTTAAAAATTTCTTTCATCGAACCCATGTTCTAGCCTCTCACTTCCAGATGTTCAATGGCGACATCATCCAGCAACCCACAACGACCAGCCAGATGAGGCACACGGGTATGAACACTTTCCAGCCGAGGCGCATTATCTGGTCATAGCGATAACGCGGGAAGGTGGCGCGAATCCAAAAGAAGAAGCACACTATCGCGAATATTTTTGCAAACAGCCAGAAGATGCTGTCCGGCAAAAAACCGACTGGTGACAACCAGCCACCGAGGAATAACAAAGAAATAAGCGTCGAGCACATCAGCATCGCGGAATATTCTGCAAGCTGAAATACTGCAAACGCCATCCCCGAATACTCAACGTGGTATCCGACGATCTCTGACTCACCTTCGGCCATATCGAAAGGTGCGCGGTTGGTTTCGGCAACGCTTGAAACGACATAAACAACGAACATCGGTAACAGCGACAGCCAGTTCCAGGACAAAAAGCCCAACCCCATATCGGCAAACCGACCATGGCTCTGGCCTTTAACGATATCGCCGAGATTAAGGCTGTTTGAAATCATCAGCACAACGACCAGCGCGAGTCCCATCGCGACCTCATATGAGATCAATTGTGCCGCCGAGCGCATGCCACCCAGAAAAGCATACTTGGAGTTGGACGACCATCCGGCGAGGAGAATGCCGTAAACACCGATCGACGTAACCGCCATGATATAAAGCAGGCTGGCATTGACGTTGGCCAGCACCATTACGTCGTTGAACGGGATGACGGCCCATGCGATCAGTGCAGGTGCAAAGGCAAAAACGGGTGCC
>JANNNT010000558.1:0-2067 GCA_031398685.1 Rhodocyclaceae bacterium
GCGGCAGGGTGATGCGAAAGAAGGTGGTCAATGGATTGGCCCCGAGGCTGGCTGCGGCGCGCACCAGGTTGAAGTCGAAGCCCTGTAGCGTGGCGGAAACGGTGGTGATGACAAAGGGAACGCCCAGCGCGGCATGGACCAAAATCAGCCCGAGGTAACTGCTGGTCAGCCCGATCGGGGCGAAGACGAGGTAGGTGGCCACGCCGACAATCACTACGGGGACCACCATCGGCGAGATCAGGATCGAGATCAGCAAGGGCTTGCCCGGAAAATCGATACGCGTCAGGCCGACGGCGGCCGGCGTGCCGAGCGCCATGGCCAGGATCGTCGCAAACGGCGAAACGATGCAGCTGTTCATGAACGCCTGTTGCCAGGCCGGCGAAGTCAGGAATTCCTCGTACCATTTCAGCGAGAAACCGGACATCGGGTAGAGCAGGAACGAATCCGAGTTGAACGATAGCGGTGCGATCACCAGAATCGGCAGCATCAGGAAAACCAGGACGAGGCCGCAGATCACGCGAAAGGCGTAGTACCAGACGCGTTCGAGCGGGGTGGCGTAGGAGGCGATCATGTCAGTAAGCGCCGAGCCGTTTGAAGCTTACGGACGCCCCCTCGGGGGGCAGCGAACGCAGTGAGCGTGGGGGTTGTTTCATTTCGTTTCCTTTCAGCGTGCCTTGGAGGCCAGATCCTGATTGCCGATTAGCCGCGAATAAACCATGTACAGCACCAGCGTGGCCGCAAAAAGAATCGCCGAAAGGGCGGCGGCCATGCCCCAGTTGATGGTCTGGTTGGTATAGAAGGCGACGAAGTAGCTGGCCATCTGCTCCTTGGGGCTGCCGAGCAAGGCTGGCGTGATGTAGTAGCCCATGCACAGGATGAACACCAGCAGGCAGCCGGCGCCGACGCCCGGCAGCGCCAGCGGAAAATAAATCTTCCAGAAGCTGCGCAGTGGCGGGCAACCCAGCGACAGGGCGGCACGGACGTAGGTCGGCGAGATGCCCTTCATCACGCTGTAGAGCGGGAGAATCATGAAGGGCAGCAGGATGTGCACCATCGCGATATAAACGCCCGTGCTGTTGAACACCAGTTGCAGCGGGTGATCGGTAATGCCCATGGCCATCAGCGCCTGATTGACCAGACCTTCGCTTTGCAGGAGCACGAGCCAGGCGGCGACACGCACCAGGATCGAGGTCCAGAACGGCAGGACGACGAAGATCATCAGCACGTTGGCGATGCGCGGCGGCTGGGTCGCCATCAGGTAAGCCAGCGGAAAACCGAGCAGCAGGCAGAAAAAGGTGACGATGGCCGACATGCCGAAGGTGCGCTTGAGCACATTGACGTAGATGGCTTCGTCGTCGTCGGCCTGCACGATGCGGCCCTGATCGTCGTATTTGCGGTCGACCGAGGCCAGCAGGTAGCGGGCGGTGTAGGGCGAGGCGTTGCGCGCCAGATACTGCCAGGTCGCGGCGTCGCCCCAGCGCGCGTCGGCGGCGATGAGGGCCTCGCGCGCGGAAGTGCCGGGCTCGACCGGCATCGCCCGGGCGGTGCGCATCATCAGCGTGCGGAAGCCCGGAAGCTCCATGTTCAGGCGTTTTGCGGCACTGGCAAAGAGCGGCGTGCCCTTGATCTTGCCGACCTCGTCGGCGAATGAGGCGAAGACGGAATCATCCGGCACGGCCTGGCCGTCCCAGTTGCGCAGCAGCACGCTGGTTGCCGGGAAGGCTCCGACGATCTCGGGGTTGTCGATGCTGCGCTTGAGCAGCGCGGCGATCGGCCAGATAAAGGTCAGCAGCAGAAACAACACCAGCGGCAGGATCAACGCGCCGTACTTGAGCTTCTTCATCCGCTCGGCGCGGCTCAGCTGCTCTTTCAGCGAAAGGGTTTTGCCGGCCGTCATCGCCTCAGGCATCGTTGCAGTCAAGTTGGCCATACCGTGATCCTCGGGTGGGGGTAAAAGCAGTTAAACCACGAAGAGCACGGAGAACACGAAGAAAGTCATAAGACAAAGTTGCTTGTCGTTTCATGCACATGAACTATTACTCCGTATCTTTCTTCGTGCCCTTCGTG
>JANNNT010000631.1:0-3415 GCA_031398685.1 Rhodocyclaceae bacterium
GCAGCGAGTAAATGCCGGAAAGCGCGACCCCCGCGCTGCCGATGGCCTTCAGCCAGGGGGCGAAGAAATCATTGTTGGTGAGCGCGGCGAGCATGATGCGCTCATTCTTGCGTTTGCTCTTGGCGTAGCCTAGCGACAAAGTGGCCGTCAGCGCGGCGTTGAAGAACAGCTGTCCGATCTTGCGAGCGATGATGGCTTTGCGATCAGCCCCGTGCAGGAAGGGGATGGTTTCGATCTGGAAGCCTTCTTCGGCGACATTGGCCAGTATCGAAAAAATGCTCCCGGGAGTGTGCGCGAGGTAGTCGGCAAATTCCACGTGTCCTTCCGGGGTTGCCGCAAACAGGCCTTCACCCGTTAGCACTCCCGACTGCCAGCGGTAGGCAAGCATTTGATGGGTGCTGAGGTAAAGCAGGCGGCTGGTTGTCATTGGCGATGCTCGGACTAGGTTTTTATCTTGCTGATGACGTCGTAAACCGGCCCGAGTACGGAAAGCATGATCCATCCAAGCAGGCAGCCGAGTATGACGGTAAGCATGGGTTCAATCAGTTGCTGCACCCTTTCGACCGATTCCTTTACATCCCGATTATAGAAGTAACTGACGTTGATCAGCGCATCATCGAGCGCGCCGGTGCTTTCCCCCACGCGCAGCATGCGGATCACCAGCGGCGGGAAAAAGCCGATGCTGTGGAACGCGGCGGTGACGTTCTGACCCTCGCTGATCAATTGTTCGACGCGTTCCAGCCCTTGCCGCACGACCAGATTGCCGACGACGTCCTGCGTGGTGCGGATCGATTCAAGTATCGGGATGCCGGAGGCGTAGAGCAGGGCGAAGGTGTTGGCGAAGCGGGAGAGGATGATCTTGCGCAGAATGTCGCCAACGAAGGGAAGATTCAGCTTGATCCCGTCGACGCGGACGCGCACCAACGGATTGTTGTGCAACATGATTTTCAGACCGAGAACAAGCAGAACGGGGAGCAGCAGCGCAACATACCAGTAGGACACCAGCAGGTCGGATATAAAAAACAGCACCTGCGTCTGCAATGGCAGTTCCTGCCCCATGTTCTTCACGAACTGCTTGAGCTGCGGCACCATGTAGATCATCAGAAAGAAGGTTGCCGAGATAACGATCGTGCCGACAAAGGCCGGGTACATGATCAGTTTTTTGGTTTGCGACGCCAGTTCGTCTTCCCATTTCAGCGATTCGGTGAGGCTTTGCAATACGGCGGGAAGTCGCCCGGTGGCTTCGCCGGCACGGATCAGGCTGACAAAGACCTTGTTGAATACTTTGGTCTGGCTTTCCATGGCTTGTGACAGTTTCTGGCCGCCCTCGATGGATTCAACCAGCCCGGCGACGACTTCACGAAAGCGCGGATGCTCGAGGCTGTCGCGCAGATCCGACAAGCCCTCCAGGATCGGCACACCGGCGCGCACCAGGAGTTCGAGGTGAAAGCAGAAGTGGATGATTTCGCGGCGCGGTACCCCTCCCGCAGCGAACAAGCTGCGATTGTTGATCAGCTCGCCTTTGATGAGATCCAGTTCCATGCGCCGCAGCCGCAGTTCGAGGTCGACCGTGTTGATGGCGTCGATTCGGCCAAACACCGTGCGTCCATTCGGATCGACCGCTTTGTAGGTGTAGAGCGACATGAGCCCTTACATCCGGTCGGTCAGGTCGACAACGCGGCCGAGTTCCTCGATCGAGGTGGAGCCGTCGAGTACGCGCCGCAGCCCGTCGTCCGCGAGCGATACGAAACCCTGACGATCGGCCAGCTGGCGGATCTCGCGGACGGTGCAGCGGCGCGCGATCAGCTCGTCCATGTCGGCGTTCATGCGCAGGAGTTCCATGATCGCCAGGCGTCCGCGATAGCCCTGAAAATCGCAGCGTTCGCAGCCGCAAGGGCGGAAGATCACCGGCCGCGGCGTATCGATGGCTCCGCCCAGCAGCCTCGCCTCATGGGCCTCGGCCTGGTAGGGCGTTTTGCAGTGCAGGCACAGGCGGCGAACCAGGCGCTGGGCAATCACTCCGATGATGTTGCCGGCCATGATGTCGGGCAGGATGCCGATGTCGAGCAGGCGCGGAATGGCGCCGATGGCTGAGTTGGTATGCAGGGTCGAGTACACCTGATGGCCGGTCATGGCCGCACGCAGCGCCATTTCAGCCGTGTCCGCGTCGCGGATTTCGCCGACCAGGATGACGTCCGGGTCCTGGCGCATCATCGAACGGATGCCGTTGGCAAAATCAAGCTTGGCCGCTTCGGCGACCGAGGTTTGGCGAACCAGCGTCATCGGGTATTCAACCGGGTCTTCCAGGGTCATGATGTTCAGGCCCTCGGAGTTGATGTGGTTGAGCACCGAGTAAAGGGTTGTCGTCTTGCCGCTGCCGGTCGGGCCGGTGACCAGAATGATGCCTTCCGGGCGGGCGATCATCAGCTTGAGCTGGTCCAGCTGCCTTTCCGTCAGCCCCAGTCCTTCGAGCGGTACCAGACCTTTTTGGCGATCAAGAATACGCAGGACGATGTTTTCGCCGTGAATTGTCGGTTGCGCAGAAACGCGAAAATCAATTTGCCGGCCGCGCATGTTGAGCGTGATGCGGCCATCCTGCGGCGCGCGCGTCTCGGCGATGTTCATGCCGCTGATGACCTTGATGCGTACCGCCATCGCCGGCCAGTAGGACTGGTGCAACGAACGCACCTGCCTGAGCATGCCGTCGATACGGTAGCGGATGCGCAGAAAACCGATTTCCGGCTCGAAGTGGATGTCGGAGGACTCGCGTTTTACCGCGTCGGTGAGCAGCGAGTCGATCAGTCGGACGACCGGCTGGCTGTATTCGTCGGCGGACGATTGCAGCCCGCGGAAGTCGATTTCCCCGGTTTCGATTTCGTGCAGGATGCCGTCGATCGACAACTCGTAGCCATAGGCCTGGTCGATCGCGCGGTCGATTTCGGTCTCGCCGGCAAGCAGCGTGTCGATCTCGATGTCGTCGTGCGTCAACCCGCGAATCTTGTCGAGCGCAACAATGTCATTGACGTCGGACAGGGCGATGGTCAGGCGTTGATGTTCGGCATCGTAATCGAGCGGCAGCAGATGGTGGCGCTTGGCCAGTTCGCGTGGCACCAGGGCCAGCGCCGAGGCGTCAATGATCGCGTTGGAAAGGTCGATACTCTGCTTGCCAAGGCTTTCGGAAAGCGCGTCGCGCAAGGTGGCTTCCGAAACGAAGCCCAGCGAAACCAGCAACTTGCCGACCGGCTGATTGGACTTCATCTGCTCGAGCAGGGCAATCCGCAGCTGATCCTCGCTGAGAATGCCTTTGGCGATCAGAACCTGACCAAGTTGTCGTTGCTGCGGAGAGGAAGCGTTCATCAGTGGGTTTGGAGCGAACGCGAATGAAGACAATGAAAGCGTGCCAGAATCACGGCTG
>JANNNT010000695.1:0-7706 GCA_031398685.1 Rhodocyclaceae bacterium
GCCACCTCACTCTCCGGCAGAAAGGTCTTCTTCGCGATCCGTTCGGTTGCGTGGCGATAGCGGTCGCGGGTCGCAAAATCCATACGGCCATAGAACCCGGCCGGGTCCTCAAGCAGTGTTTTCTCGACGAGGCTCGAGGTCTCGACAAAGTTTCGCCAATCCACCGCACCCAGCACCCGGAGACTGCCGATACTGTTGCTGATGGAGACCTGATCAGCGGCCTGCTGCTGGTTCTCCAGCTGCACCGACTGCTCGATCGTCATGCCTGTTTCGGAGAGACGTTGCTCAATCCAGGTCAACGGCAAAACCAGTGCCGGGCCACGGCCCTGCAAGCGACGCGCCAGCTCGGCGACGAAGGCGCTGACCATCGGCGGGTTGGAGCGCGCCATGTCGGCGATGACCAGGATCAGACTATTCGGATCCTTTTCAGCGGTTTCCATCATCAGATCCGCCCAGACGTTGGCCAGATTCCGGTCAACCCGGCCGACGGCGATGCGCACCGCGACACGACGAAGATTTTCGATGACGGCCAGCCGCAGCATGATCGGGGTGGCCCACAATTCGCCAAGCTTGAGCGGAGTCACCGTCTGGTAGGCGGCAACGAAGCGGCTGAGGACTTCAATATCCACACGACCGTCGCCATGCGAAATTATTTCAATCGCGATGTCGTACACGCGCGGACGCCCGGCCGAGGCGTCCGACGACTCCGACGGTACATTCTCAAGCCTTGGGAGTTCGCGACTGTACCCTTTTGGCAAGTGTCGCTTGGCGGTGCGAATCTGTTCTTCGATGAGATAAAAGTTGTCGAGCAGCCATTCCCCGGCCGGGGTAATCGGGAGTTTCGAGGTAACGGCCGCCGTCAGCAGATTGCATACGCCGACCAGGGCAATTTCGTTCTTTGCCAGCCGCGCCAGGAGTTGATCCGGTGCGCGTCCCGGAGCCAGATGATGTGATGCGGCAAGTACCCTGCCATGCTGCGCCATCTGATCGGCACTGAACAATTCGGATCGTAGCGGAGCTTCTTCCTCGGCCAAAACCCGCTCCTCCGACTCGCTGCCGAGCAGTTGCTTTCTGGATTGCTGAATGAATCCGGTGAACGTTGCGCCTGAGATCAATTTGAGCGAGCCTTTCCAGGAGCATGGGCTTTACTGAGGGATAAAAACGGAGCCGCGATCCACTCCCGAACGCGAGGTCCGAAAGTGGATCGCGGGTCAAGCGTCAAGCGTCACTTACTTGATTCGCATGTCATTCTTGACGGATTTCACGCCCTTGACGCCACGTGACACTTCGACCGCCTTGCTGATCGCGGTTTGTGAACTCACGAAGCCGCTCAGCTGTACCACGCCCTTGAAGGTTTCAACGTTTATTTCGGTCACCTTCAGTGTGGGCTCGTTAAGAATGGCCGCTTTTACCTTGGCGGTGATGACCGTGTCGTCGACGAACTCGCCTGTTCCCTCCTGCTTCGACGTTGATGCACAACCTACGGCAATGACCAGCATTACGGCCAGGAAAAAGGCGGAAAGATACTTGCCAAGCTGTTTCATGATTAATCTCCAGAGGTAGTTGAATTAGGGCTTCATACCGACACAAACAGGTGTAGAAACCTGGATGCAGGGTAGCCACACAGGCAGTTGCTGTCGGTGCGGTGGCGTACATAAGCCGTGCCGAGGCTCCAGAGAACCCCCGCCAATCGGCGTTCTGCAGGCAATCCGTCTGGAGAGCAAATGAACCCGGCATTCTTTAGGCACATGTCCTGTCGACAGCCTGTCCATAAGGGCTGAGACGATGCTCAAGTTGACCCTGTGTTCCTGTCCGCTGATGAGGTGTGAGCTCAACGAACAGGGGGAGCAACTTTTCCGCAGTCTCGCGCGACCGCCTGTTCCAGGCGATTCTGTCGCGCAGAGATTGAACTTCGCGGGCATTTACCGAAATTTCTATGTTCTCTTAACGACAACGCTACGACAACCTGTCTTCCAGCAACTGGCGCATGACGAAGGGCAAGATACCGCCATGGTACAGGTACTCCTCTTCGACCGGGGTGTCGACACGTAACTGAAGCGTCACTTCATGCCGTGACCCGTCGCGCCGACTGAAGGCCAGAATGACATCCTGAAGAGGCTGCAGTTGGCCATCGAGGGCGAGGATGTCAAATTCCTCGTCGCCAACGATGCCCAGCGATTCGACGCTGTCGGCACCCTTGAACTGGAGCGGCAGCACGCCCATGCCGACCAGGTTGGAGCGATGAATGCGTTCGAAACTCCTGGCCACAACAGCGCGTACGCCGAGCAGGCGCGGTCCCTTGGCCGCCCAGTCGCGGCTTGATCCGGTGCCGTATTCCTCGCCGGCGAAGATCAGCGTCGGCGTCGCATCCGCCTGGTAGTTCATCGCCGCGGCGTGGATGGACATCTGTCCGCCGCCTGGCTGGAAGCGGGTCACTCCGCCTTCGACGCGCGAACCGTCGGCGTTGGCCGGCAGCATCAGGTTGCGGATGCGCACGTTGGCGAAGGTGCCGCGCATCATCACTTCATGGTTGCCGCGGCGCGAGCCGTAGCTGTTGAAGTCGGCCACGGCGACGCCCTGGGCAAGCAGGTATTCGCCCGCCGGCGAACCGGGCTTGATCGAGCCGGCCGGACTGATGTGGTCGGTGGTCACCGAGTCGCCGAAGATCGCCAGCACCCGTGCCGCCCGGATATCCGTTACGCCGGGCGGTTCCAGCGCGAAGCCGTCGAAGAACGGCGGTTCAGTGATGTAGCTCGACGCTGACCAGGCATAGACCTGGCCGCTGTCGGCCGGGATCTCGTTCCACAGCGGATTGCTGTGCACAAAGTCGCGGTACAGCTCCCGATAGGTCGCCGGATCGGTGGCATGGCTCATGGCCGTGGCGATGTCCTGATCGCTCGGCCAGATATCCTTCAGCATCACCGGCTGGCCGTTGCGGCCGACACCCAGCGGTTCACGCGTCAGGTCGATATCGACGCGGCCGGCGATGGCGAAGGCGACCACCAGCGGCGGGCTCATCAGGAAGTTGGCCTTGAGCGCCGGATGGATGCGCGCCTCGAAGTTGCGGTTACCCGAAAGCACCGAAGCACAGACCAGATCGTGCGCGGCGATGGCTTCCTCCAGCGGCGCCGCCAGCGGACCGGCGTTGCCGATGCAGGTGGTACACCCGTAGGCGACAACGCGGAAGCCGAGGGCTTCCAGATCGCCCAGCAATCCGGCCTTGGCGAGATATTCGGTCACCACGCGCGAACCCGGCGCGAGGGAGGTCTTGATTCGCGAACTTACCGTCAGCCCGAGCGCCACCGCCTTGCTCGCCAACAGGCCGGCGGCAAGCATCACGCCCGGGTTCGAGGTGTTGGTGCACGAGGTAATGGCCGCAATTACCACGTCGCCGTGGCCGATATCGGCAGCGCTGGGCACGGCGGCTGGTTTGGCCGCCGCTACGCGATGATGGTCGGCCATCTCCGCCTCGTTGCGGCCCAGGCTGGTCTTGTCGTGAACGGGATCGGTGGCGACGGCATTCACCGCCGCTCCGTTCAGGGGATAACGCCGTGCCATCTCGTCCGCAGTTCGGCCATAGCCGTTTTGAGCCACAGGCGACACAAAAAGCTCGGCGAAGCGCTGTCCGAGATCGGGCAAATCGATGCGATCCTGTGGCCGTTTGGGGCCGGCAACTCCAGGTTGCACACTGTCCAGCTCGAAATCGATCATTGTGCTGTAGTCAATCTCGCCGGCCTGGGGCATGCCGAACAGTCCCTGCGCCGTGAAATAGGAACGGAAGGCGTCGATCTCTTCAGCGCTGCGCCCGGTGGCGGTGAGATAACGCACCGTCTCGGCATCTACCGGGAAGAAGCCCATGGTCGCGCCGTATTCCGGCGCCATGTTGGCGATCGTCGCGCGGTCGGGCAAGGTCAGCGAGGCCGCGCCATCGCCGAAAAATTCGACAAACTTGCCGACCACTTTCGACTGGCGCAGTTTCTCGGTGATGCCGAGCACCAGATCGGTCGCCGTCACGCCTTCGCGCAGCCGGCCGTGCAGGTGCACGCCGACCACGTCGGGCGTCAGGAAATACAGCGGCTGGCCGAGCATTCCGGCTTCCGCCTCGATGCCGCCGACGCCCCAGCCGACCACGCCGAGGGCATTGATCATGGTGGTGTGAGAATCGGTTCCAACCAGTGTGTCGGGGTAATAAATGCCGCCCTTCTGCAGCACGCCACGCGCCAGGTACTCGAGGTTGACCTGATGCACGATGCCGATGCCGGGCGGCACCACACGGAAGCTGTCGAAGGCCTGCATCCCCCATTTGATGAATCTGTAGCGTTCGGCATTGCGCCGAAACTCCAGATTCATGTTCAGATCGAGCGCACCCGGCACGTTGAAATGGTCGACCTGTACCGAATGATCGACCACCAGATCGACCGGCACCAACGGTTCGACGATCTTCGGATTCTTGCCGAAGCGCTGAGCCACGCCGCGCATGGCGGCCAGATCGCAGAGCAGCGGCACGCCGGTAAAATCCTGCAGCACGATGCGCGCCACGACAAACGGGATCTCAGTGGTACGTGGCCCATTCGGTGCCCAGTTGGCCAGTTGCCTGATATGTACCTCGGTAACCTTCTTGTCGTCGAAGTTACGCAGGATCGATTCGAGAACGATGCGGATCGACACCGGGAGCCGGGAAACGTTGGCGACTCCGGCGTGTTGCAACGCGGGAAGCGAATAGAACTTGCCGACGGTGCCGGACTCCAACACCAGATCCTGCAGCGAATTGAATAAATTGTGGGTCATGGCATACCTCCTCCGCTCTATAGACCGGTCTTCCATTTCATTCGTTCAGATGCAAGGGGCTTTCATTGGCATTAAGCAGAACAGAGCGTGATTCTTTCGGGGCCATCGAGGTTCCGGCGGATCGGCTATGGGGAGCGCAAACGCAGCGCTCGCTACAGTTTTTTCATATTTCGACCGAGCGCATGCCCGGCGAAGTCATACTCGCGCTGGCCGCCGCCAAACGCGCCTGCGCGGTGGTCAATCGCGATCTGGGCGTGCTCGATGCGGAAAAAGCCGGCGCCATTGTGGCCGCGGCCGACGAGGTTCTGGCCGGCGATCATCCGGAGGAATTCCCCTTGCTGGTCTGGCAAACCGGTTCCGGCACGCAGAGCAACATGAATGTAAACGAGGTGCTCGCCAATCGCGCGTCGGAGTTGCTCGGCGGGCCGCGTGGCGAGGGGCGACGGGTGCATCCCAACGACGACGTCAATCTCGGCCAGTCGTCCAACGACATCTTTCCGACCGCGATGCATGTGGCCGCCTGCATTGCTCTATCGGAACAACTGTTGCCGGCGCTGCGCGCCCTGCGTGGGCGGCTGGAAGAAAAGTCTGCGGCTTTCGACAGCATCGTCAAGATCGGCCGCACGCACTTGCAGGATGCCACCCCGCTGACGCTCGGGCAGGAGTTCTCCGCCTACGTGGCGCAACTGCAGCACGCTGAATCGATTGTGCTCGCCGCGCTGCTTCCGCTCCATGAACTGGCCATCGGCGGAACGGCCGTCGGCACGGGGCTCAACACCCACGCTGAGTTCGGTGATCGTGTTGCGGCCGAGTTGGCCCTCCGCACCGGCGTGCCGTTTGTCACCGCGGCCAACAAATTCGCCGCGTTGGCGGCGCACGATGCCCTCGTCGCGGCGCATGGTGCGCTGAAGACGCTCGCCGCGGCGCTCATGAAAATTGCCAACGACGTGCGCTGGCTGGCGTCCGGGCCGCGCTCAGGGCTGGGCGAAATCAGCATCCCGGAAAACGAACCGGGCAGTTCGATCATGCCGGGCAAGGTCAACCCGACGCAGTGCGAAGCGCTGACCATGATTTGCTGCCAGGTGTTCGGCAACGACGTGGCGATCAACTTTGGCGGTGCTTCGGGCAACTTTGAGCTGAACGTGTTCAAGCCGCTGATCGCCCACAATTTCCTGCAAAGTGTACGCCTGCTGGCCGGCGGCATGACCAGCTTCGAAGCGCATTGTGTGCGCGGTATCGAGCCCAATCGCGAACGCATCGGGGATCTGCTGGAGCGCTCGTTGATGCTGGTCACCGCGCTGGCGCCGCACATTGGCTACGATCGTGCCGCCGAGATCGCCAAGCGGGCGCACCATGAAGGCAGCACGTTGCGCCAGGCGGCGCTGGCTCTCGGCTACGTCAGCGCAAGCGACTTCGACCAGTGGGTTCAGCCGGCAAGCATGGTCAAGCCGAACGCTCCGAAATCTTTATGACATCTACGATGCCATTCAGGTTATGATCCTTTGAATGTTCGACAGCGCACCGAACATTTTGGACGAACGTGGAATAGTGCAGTTGGCGTGAACAATGGTCTTTGACTAAATGTTCACTGCGCATCAGATCGGCGCGTCGTTGAGCCGCCTTGGCGTCAAATCACGAGGCGGATGACCTTCTTCACTCGATCTTTTAATCACGACCTATTCATTCTGCGACGACAGGAATGAGTTTTTAAAGGATATCCCCATGAAAGCTCTAGACAATTTCAAATTACTCGGCATTTCGGTGCTACTCGCAGTGAGTCTGGCCGCCTGCGAAAAGACCCCGGGTCCAGCCGAGAGTGCAGGAAAGAAAATTGATCAGACCGCGAGTGACGCCGGCAAGAAGATTGAAGAAACCGTCGATAAAGCCGGCGACAAAATGAGGGATCAAAGCGCCAAGGCCGGCGTCGCCATTGACCAGGCCGCGGTTGACGCCGGCAAGAAGATTGAAATAACCGTCGATAAGGTCGAAAAAAAGGTGAGTGATCAAGGCGCCAAAGTCGGCGCCGTCATTGAAGATACTGAGATCACCGCCAAGGTCAAAGCCGCCATTCTGGCCGAGCCCGGTCTCAAGTCGCTGCAAATCAGCGTCGAAACCGCAGGCGGCGTAGTGACCCTAAGCGGCTCGGTGGATACGATGGCCAATAGCGAAACCGCCAAATCACTGGCCGGCGCGGTGGCAGGCGTAAAAGAGGTTCAAAACAAGCTGGTGGTCAAGCCGGGCAATTAATCTTGAAACAAAATCGTCACCCAAGGAGAAGCAATGAAAGTTCATGACGCTTATAAAGAAAAAATGGCCGCCCAACTGAAAGAATGGAACGCCCAGATCAATTTGCTGGAAGCCAAGGTCGAGAATGCGAGCGCCGAGATGAAGCTCAAGCGCGCCGAAGCCCTTCGTGATCTGCGCGCCAGACAAGGGCGGGCGTCCGAAAAGATGAAGGAACTGGAAAAGGCGTCGGGCGAAGCCTGGGATCAGGTCAAGGCCACCGCCGACACGATCTGGGACGAACTCAAGACGGGCATCGCCGCCGCGCAGTCCAAATTCAAGTGAGGTCCCGGCCGGTAACCCCGGCCGGGTTCACAGTGCCCAACAATCGGGCTGGCCAGCGCTGACGTCGGCCAGCCCAATTGTGCGGGTTGAGCCATTCAGGCGATTCATGGCGCCGGTCTTCGGCACCGGCTTTACCGTGATAAGTACTACTGCGATTGGTAAATGCGTCATATTGGCTTTCGTTTGGTCAGGTTTGGCCAGTTGGTGGTCCATCACCACCCGCGTTGCCGTCATACGGCTTAAACGGAGGCATTGGCTCCTGAAGAAGGCATGTCACCGACCATTTGTTGACGGCCGTCTCCGACCATCTGACAGGCGGTGAAGAAACCGGGATGCGAGCCTGATTGTCC
>JANNNT010000178.1:0-3669 GCA_031398685.1 Rhodocyclaceae bacterium
CCTTGCCGTCAGCATCTGACCCCGCAAGCACCATGCCTTCGCTCAGGCCGAACTTCATCTTGCGCGGTGCAAGATTCGCCACCATCACCGTCATGCGGCCAATGAGTTGCGCCGGGTCGTAGGCTGATTTGATTCCGGCGAACACCTGTCGGGGTTTTTCTTCGCCGATGTCGAGCGAAAGGCGGATCAGCTTCTCGGCGCCTTCGACGTGACCGGCGTCGACGATGCGCGCGATGCGCAGGTCGACCTTCATGAAATCGTCGATGCTGACGTGCGGGCTATCGGGTTCGGCTGCTACACCTGGCGCGGCGGTGGCTGTCTCTGGTTTGCCTGCTCCTTTTTGTGGCGGAGTCTCCGGTGTCGGAGCCAGCGAGGCCGTGTTGGCCTCGACCAGCGCTGCAACCAGTTTGGGCTCAACGCGGGTCATCAGGTGGCTGTAGGTGTTGATGGTGTGGCCGGACGGCAGCGGTGTTGCCACGTCGTTCCAGGTCAGTGGTGCGATCCCGAGGAAAGTTTCGACCGCTTCGGCGACCGTCGGCAGCACCGGCTTGAGGTAAAGCGTGAGCAGGCGGAAGGCTTCGATGGCTTCCGAGCAGGCAGCGTGGAGTTTGGCTTCGGCTTCCTTGCCGTCCTGCTTGGCCAGTTCCCACGGCTTGCGTTCGTTGACGACGACGTTGGCGGCATCGGCCAGCGCCATGACCTCACGCAGCGCCCGGCCGAACTCGCGGTCTTCGTAGGCTTGAGCGATGGTTGCTGAGGCTTCGCGCAGCGGCTTGATCCATGCAGCATCCGTTGAGGCCAGCTTGCCGCCGAATTTCTTGCTGATGAAACCGGCACAACGGCTGGCGATATTGACATATTTGCCGACCAGGTCGGAATTAACGCGGGCCGCGAAGTCTTCAAGGTTGAGGTCGATGTCTTCCATCGTGCTGTTGAGCTTGGCGGCGTAGTAGTAGCGCAGCCACTCAGGGTTGAGGCCGGTCTGGAGATAGCTCTCGGCGGTAATGAAGGTGCCGCGTGACTTGGACATTTTGGCGCCATCAACGGTCAGGAAGCCATGCGCGAAGATGCTCGTCGGTGCACGAAATCCGGCATGCTTCAGTTCGGCCGGCCAGAAAAGGGCGTGGAAGTAGAGGATGTCCTTGCCGATGAAGTGATAGAGCTCGGTCGTCGAGTCCGGTTTCCAGTAGTCGTTGAAGTCTATGCCCTGACGATTGCACAGGTTTTTGAACGAGCCCATGTAGCCGATCGGGGCGTCGAGCCAGACGTAGAAGTATTTGCCCGGCGCGTCAGGAATTACGAAGCCGAAATAGGGTGCATCGCGCGAAATATCCCAGTCGGTGAGCTTGTTTTCGCCTTCCGCTCCGAGCCATTCCTGCATCTTGTTGGCGGCTTCCGATTGTAGATGGCCGCTTTCCCGGGTCCAGCGGCGCAGAAAATCCTGGCAGCTTGGGTCGGAGAGTTTGAAGAAGTAGTGGTCGGAGTTGCGCAATTCCGGCTTGGCGCCAGAAATCGCCGAGTACGGGTCTTTCAAGTCGTTGGGCGTGTAGGCGGCACCGCAGCTTTCGCAGTTGTCGCCGTATTGATCCTTGGCCCCACATTTCGGGCATTCGCCCTTGATGAAACGGTCCGGGAGGAACATCTGCTTGAGCGGGTCGTAATACTGCTCAATGGTGCGTTTTTCGATCAGGTTGGCCTTTTTCAGGCGGGCATAAATCTCGTTGGCGCAGTCTTGTGTTTCGGCTGAATGCGTGGTGTAGAAATTGTCAAAGGCAACATGGAAACCGGCGAAGTCACGTGAATGCTCGCCATGCACACGCTCGATCAGAGCCTCCGGCGTGATACCGTCTTTCTCCGCGCGCAGCATGATCGGCGTGCCGTGCGTATCGTCAGCACAGACGTACCAGCACTCGCTGACTTGTTCCTTCGGCTGCATCTTCTGGAAGCGAACCCAGATGTCGGTCTGGATGTATTCGACGAGGTGGCCAAGGTGGATTGAGCCGTTGGCATAGGGCAGGGCGGAGGTGACAAGAATTTTGCGGGTCATGGGCAGCGATCTGGGATTCAGGCGAGGCGTTGGTGGAGCCGCTTGCGGCAAAGTGTGCATTCTAGCAAAGTGCAGACCTTCGCGTTTTCGGGTAAACTGGACAAAATTAGTCGGGTATCTCAACAAGGAGTGCAGAATGGCAGTAACGATGGAGGCCGTGCAGGCGGCGCTGAAAGAGCTGATCGATCCCAATACCCAGAAAGATTACGTTTCGACCCGTTCGGCAAAAAACATCAAGGTCGATGACGGCAAGGTATCGCTTGATGTCGAACTTGGTTATCCGGCAAAAACACAGCTTGATGTCATTCGCGCTGCCGTGGTGGCGGCGATCAAGGCAGTTCCGGGGGTCGACAGTGTCGATGCCAACGTGACGTTCAAGATTGTTGCACACGCCGTGCAGCGCAATCTGAAACCGCTCAAGGGCGTGAAAAATATCATCGCCGTGGCCTCGGGCAAGGGCGGGGTCGGCAAGAGCACGACAGCGGTCAATCTGGCCCTGGCGCTGGCGCAGGAAGGGGCAACGGTCGGCTTGCTCGACGCCGACATCTATGGCCCTTCGATTCCGCAGATGCTCGGTCTGGCGGGTTGCCAGCCGGAGTCGGAAGACGGTACATCGATGGACCCGCTCAAGGCTTACGGACTGCAGGCGATGTCGATCGGTTTCATGATCGATGTGGATTCGCCGATGGTCTGGCGAGGCCCGATGGTTACGCAGGCGTTGGAGCAACTGCTCAATCAGACCAATTGGAAAGACGTTGATTACCTCATCGTCGATATGCCGCCGGGTACCGGCGATACGCAGCTGACGCTGGCGCAGAAGGTTCCGGTAACCGGAGCAGTCATTGTGACCACGCCGCAGGACATCGCCCTGATCGATGCGCGCAAGGGCCTGAAGATGTTCGACAAGGTCGGCATTCCGATTCTTGGTCTCGTCGAAAACATGAGCATCCATATCTGCACAAAATGCGGCCACGAAGAGCACATCTTCGGTCATGGCGGCGGAGAGAAGATGTGCAAGGACTACGATGCGGAGTTCCTCGGTGCTCTGCCGCTGGAACTCGCGATCCGCGAAATGGCCGATGCCGGCAAACCAACGGTCGTGGGTGCTCCCGATTCTCGTGCGGCCGAAATCTACCGGACGATGGCCCGCCGCATTGCCGTGAAAGTGGCTGAGCGCGCCAAGGATATGAGCGCCAAATTCCCGAACATCGTGGTGCAGAGTACCTGATCGATTGGGCTGAATTGCGGGGAAACAAAGCAATCCCCCAGAGCTCTCCGGAAACCGTAAAATAGCCGCCTTTCTTTAACGGTTTCCAGGTAAATCATCGATGTCCATCAAATCCGACAAGTGGATCCGCCGCATGGCGGAGCAGCACGGCATGATTGAGCCGTTCGAGCCGAATCAGGTTCGCGAGATCGACGGCCGGAAAGTTGTGTCCTACGGCACGTCGAGCTACGGCTACGATATTCGCTGCTCGAACGAATTCAAGCTGTTTACCAACATCAACTCGACCATCGTTGATCCGAAGAACTTCGACCCGAATTCCTTCGTTGAAGTGAACAACGATTTCTGCATCATTCCACCGAATTCGTTTGCCCTAGCGCGTACCGTCGAGTACTTC
>JANNNT010000715.1:0-2238 GCA_031398685.1 Rhodocyclaceae bacterium
CATCCCTTGCCACCCCAGGCTCGCCAGATCGGAAAGATGGATTTCCGCGCCGCGCAGCATGGGTGCGTAGATGCCGGCAATGTTCTCAAGCAATAGTGCCAGGGGCAAAACCGCCAGATGGCGCGCGATCGGGATGTCCGACAAACTTGATCTGAGCGCCTGTGCGGTATCGATCAAGCCGTGTGCGGACAGGCAGACTCCCTTGGGTGTGCCGGTGCTGCCCGAGGTGTAGGAAATTTTGGCCGTGCCGGCTGGCAACACTACCGGGGCGATGGAACGCCGCATCCAGGTCATCCCGCGCCGTGTTTCGATAACGGCGAATCCAATATCGAGCGCCGAAATTCGCTCCGGCTGGTCGGTGATGATGGCATCGGCACCACTCTGGTTCAGCGCATGGCTCAACTGCGTCTGGGTAAAGAATGCTGGCAGCGGCAACGAAACCACATGCGAACGCAAGGCGGCGAGGTCGGCGATGGCCCAGTCCGGCGAGTTGTCGGCCAGCAGCGCAAGTACGCGGCAACCCGACAGACGCTCAGCAATGGCGGTTATTTCCGGAAGCAGATCCCGCGCCGCCCAGGTTTTCGTGGTGCTGCGCAGAACAACGGTCTCGGGCGAACGCAAGGCCAGTGCTTCGAATAGGACGTCTGTGCTCATGCGCCGCTCCCGACCCGGTCGAGCGCGAGGCGAATGCGGCCGGCAACGACGACGGGCTGTGTATCGTAGTAACTTCCCCAATCGAGCGCATCATGGCCGAGTCGTGCCGGATCGGCCTTGGCTAGGGCGAGCAGCGGAAGCCCCAGTTTCGTGAAGATGCCGATCAATTCCCGCGTGGCGGTGAAGACCACCCATTCGTAGCCGGACTGGTCGAGGTGGCGAGCCAGATTCAGGATGACGTGCAGGCTTCCGCCGGGTTTTTCCGAGGCCAGATTACCGACCTCGACGATGCGCTGGCGTTCGAGAGCTTGTCCGGTCAACGTCGCCAGGATGGTTTCGATGGGTGCGTCCAGATAGCGTTCGAGAAACAGGGGTTCCGTATCGGCCCCGCGCCAGCCGGCCGCTGCGATGGCGCGGCCGTGCTGTTCGAGCATCAGCAGCGTGGGCGCAAATGTCTTTATCCGCGCTGCATACCGTCGCAGGAAGATCGCCCGGATGAAGTTTTCGGCTTCTTCGCGGCGGAATGAACCGAGGGTGAGATGGATGGCGCTGGCGAACGGTATGCGGGCGCCGTTTTCCTGGCAGAGAGACTTGGCGATTTGCATGGATGATCCATCGGTGTTGATGATGGAATCATCTTAGGAATGAATTCTTAAACGCGTCTTAAGAACTTAATTCAAAGAATTAACTATCGATTGCCTGCAGATTGCCTTGAACCTTCTTGATCACGCCATCGATCTCGCCAAACATTGTCGCCGCTGCGACGTTCATCCCCACACCAGCACTCGGGCCTGCGATTTCACCTCTCATGCGTCGGGGTGACAGAGGAAGATAGGTGCATCCGCAAAGAAATGTCAGGAATGCTTTCGGCGTTGTCTGGACGTCCAGATAAATATGCCGAGCAGGAGTACGCCGGCAATCCCGATCTGCGCGGCACCGGCCCATGGAACATCTTCGGCCATGCCGCTGCCGATAATGACGGCAACGACACCTTGCGGCAGAAAGCCGACGACGGAGCCAAGCAGGAATGCACGATTCGTTACGTGGCTTAGTGCCAGCCCGACGTTGATGATACCGTTGCTGACCGGAAGCATACGCATCAAGATAACCGAAGCGATGGTGGGCTTGGCATGAACGATGCGTCCGAAAAAACGCCGCTGACCGAAACGTTGAGTCAGCCATGCCTTGCCTCCCCAGCGAGCGGCCCGAAAGGCGAGAAAAGATCCGATCAGACTGCTGAAAAGCGACCAGAACAATCCTTCCCAGAAACCGAAAGCGAAACCGGCAAGGGCACAAAAAAGCAAGCGGGGCGTACCGACCATGATCAGGAAAGAGCTGATCAGGACAAAATAGATTTCAGCCTTGATACCACCAGCCCTAAACAGATTGGACAGGGAATCCCAATTGCGAACCTGCTCGCCGAAGGGTGTGGTGTGAATCACAAGAAGCAGGGCGGCGCCGATGGCCAACAGCGTCAGAAGCTTGCGCGTTGTGTTCTGGGCAACCTGTTCCAGATCTGGCGGGGGCGTATCGTCCTGGTCATCTTCCTGCAGGTTGGGGTTAAGCTGCTCGGCGGGTTTGTCG
>JANNNT010000730.1:0-21706 GCA_031398685.1 Rhodocyclaceae bacterium
CTGGATGAAGTATTTGTGGCACTCAAGTCCTGAACCTGGTCACATATCCCTGCAATAAAAAACGCCCACATCAGGCGGGCGTTTTTTTCGTCGGCCATATCTCACGCTATTTAAATAATTCAGTTGAACAGTCGACAATCGACGAATTAAATTTCTCCCACCGCAAACAAGCGGCGGTGTTCCTTCATCGCATAACGGTCAGTCATCCCGGCAATGTAATCGGCTACTCTACGCGGCTGATCGTCTTCCTTCTGATACTGTGGTGGCAGCATGCGTGGATCACTGATGAAGGCGGCGAAGAGATCGCTGATGATCCGCTGAGCCTTGCTGGTCATGCGCAAGACCTGGAAATGCTGATAGAGATGCCTGCGAAGAAAACGTTTCATTTCGCGCTGCGCTTCACGCAACCCTTCAGAAAACCCGACCAGTGGCGATCCTAGCCTGACTTCAGCAAGATTCTTCGGTTCATGCCGCGCAATGTTGCTGGCGGTTGTCTCGATCATATCGCAGACCAGAACGTTGATCATCCGGCGGATTGTTTCATGGATTTGACGGCGCCCAGCAAGGCCGGGATAAGCGACTCTCACATCAGCCACATGGCGCGCGAAGAGACTGACCTCTTCCAGCTGCTCAAGCGAAATCAGACCTGAGCGCAATCCGTCATCGACATCGTGATTGTTGTAGGCAATTACGTCGGCAAAGTTGCATATTTGCGCTTCCAGAGACGCTTGTGTTTTGTTTATGAAACGTTCGCCAAGCTCACCCAGCTTGATTGCATTTTCTACCGAGCAATGCTTGACGATGCCTTCTCGTGTCTCAAAACACAGGTTGAGTCCGTCAAAAGCCGCGTAGCGCTCCTCAAGCAGATCAACGATGCGCAAACTTTGCAGGTTATGTTCAAAACCACCGTGAGCCCGCATGCATTCATTGAGTGCATCCTGGCCGGCATGACCGAAGGGCGTATGCCCCAGATCGTGCGCAAGGGATATCGCCTCAACGAGATCTTCGTTGAGGCGCAGGGCGCGAGCAATACCTCTGGCGATCTGTGCGACTTCAAGTGAGTGGGTCAGACGTGTCCGGAAGAGGTCGCCCTCATGGTTTACGAAAACCTGTGTCTTGTATTCGAGGCGCCGGAAGGCCGTTGAGTGCACGATGCGATCACGATCGCGCTGCAACTCGCTGCGATACGAAGGCGGCTGATCGGCATACCTGCGGCCACGTGAATTTGCCGACGAAACAGCATAGGGCGCAAGTTCAAGCATGGGCGGATCGAGCTTCGATCGCTTTGGCAATCTCAGCTGACGTAGCGACATCACTGACCACCGCCTGGCCGATCTGCTTGAGTAACACGAGACGCAACTGTCCATCCTTAACTTTTTTGTCATGCTGCATCAGTTCGAGGTAGCGATCAACCCCCATGACCGGACCGAATACCGGCAAGACGGCGCGCTTGAAAAGCTCCTCTACCCGCTTGACGTCAGCCATGCCAATCCAGCCAAGGTGGCATGACAATTCTGCGGCCATCATGGTGCCCGCTGCCACGGCTTCACCATGCAACCATTCGCCATAGCCCATTCCAGTCTCAATCGCATGCCCAAAAGTGTGCCCGATATTCAGCAATGCCCGCTCACCATTTTCATGCTCATCGGCAACAACCACTTCTGACTTATTTTCACATGAACGGCAGATCGCGTATTCGAGCGCCTGTGGCTCACGCCTCAGCAAAGATTCCAGATGCGTTTCAATCCATTCAAGAAAAGGCAAGTCGCGAATCAACCCGATTTTTATGACTTCCGCCAGCCCCGCCCTCAGTTCACGATCAGGCAGGGTATTCAACAGATCGGTATCGGCCAGCACCAGTTTGGGCTGATAAAACGCGCCAATCATGTTTTTACCCAGCGGGTGGTTGATCGCCGTCTTGCCGCCGACGGACGAATCAACTTGCGAAAGCAAGGTTGTCGGAATCTGGATGAATGGCATTCCACGCTGGTAGCAGGCCGCTGCGAAGCCGGTCATATCACCGACAACGCCACCGCCCAGTGCAATCAGCGTTGTTGAACGCTCACATCGCCGCTCAAGCAGCACATCAAAGATCGTATTCAGTGTTTGCCAGTTCTTGAACTGCTCGCCATCAGGAAGAACGATTTCTGTGACCTCGATACCTATCGCTCGCAAAGACTCGGCAAAGCGCTGCAGGTATAGCGGCGCAACCGTCGCATTGGTAACGACAGCCACCTTAGGCTGGCGGAGATAGGGGAGCAGCAACTCGCTGCGCTCAAGAATTCCGTGGCCAATATGGATAGGATAGGCACGCGCGCCCAATGCGACATTCACGGTTTCCAACGTGCCTCCACTTCCTTGATCAGCATTTGTAAAACGTTTTGTGTATTGATCCGACCATTATCAACAACAAGGTGCGCCACTGCACGATAGAACTGATCGCGGTGCGACAAGAGCTCTGTAAGCTTGAGCAGCGGGTCGGCAACTTGCAACAACGGACGATTTCGATCATGACGCGTGCGTTCCAGAAGAACATGAGGGGGAGCATTGAGATAAACAACGAACCCGCTCATTCTCATTTTGTCACGATTTTCCTGGCGCAATACGGCGCCACCTCCGGTTGCCACTACCTGACCGCTTCGCAGGGAAAGATCAGCAATCACCTGAGTTTCTCGCTTGCGAAACCCATCCTCTCCCTCGATTTCAAAAATCGTCGGGATGCTGACGCCTGTCCGAGCTTCAATTTCACGATCCGAATCGACAAAGTCAAGACTCAGTCGCTTCGCCAGCATTCGGCCAACAGTCGTTTTGCCCGCGCCCATCAGACCTACCAGATAGACGTTTCTCATATCGTTTTGTATATCCACTTCGTCATTCTACCGCAGCGACTACGCAACGAAACAGCACAAAAAAGCCGGCAACTGCCGGCTTTTTAAACCTATCGCAAAAAATCAGCGCACAGAGAGTCCTTCGGCAACAATCTTCGGCGTGATGAATACCAGCAACTCGGTTTTGTCGTCGATCCATTCCCTGTTTTTGAACAACCAGCCAATGTAGGGCAAGTCTCCAAAGAACGGAATTCGTTGTGTGTTGTCTCGCGTTTCTTGAGTATAGATACCACCAATCACGACCGTTCCCCCGTTTTCAACCAAAACCTCGGTCTTTACGTGCTTGGTATCAATGGCCACCCCTGCGCCTGTAGACAAACGGGTGTTTGGGGTATCCTTGTTAATATCTAAAGTCATCGTAATCTTTCCATCAGGCGTAATCTGGGGTTTGACTTTCAATGACAGATTTGCTTTGCGGAAAGAAATGCTGGTCGCACCAGAACTTGTCGCCTGTTGGTAAGGGATTTCAACCCCCTGCTCAATGATCGCCTCAACCTGATTGGCTGTCATAACACGGGGACTGGATATGACCTTGCCCTTACCGTCAGCTTCAAGAGCCGATATTTCAGCGTTTAAGAATCTCGTATAACTGCTGTTATACAAAGACAAAGCAAAAGTTCCCGCTGTGCCTGTTCGCGGCGTTGCCGGCAAATTCACTAAGCCGATTTGACTTGTACGCAATGCAGTATTGATTGCTGCCAAATTGCTTGAATTTGTAATTGTCACGCCACCGGTCGTCGCATCAACGGTTCTTGTTGTCGCCCCTGTTGAAAACCGAACGCCCAAGTTTTTAGCAAAAGAGTCACCAGCTTCTACTATTCTTGCTTCTATCATTACTTGGCGAACCGGCGTGTCCACCTTAGCTATCATCTCTCTCACGTCGTCCAGCCGACTTGGCGTGTCCTTGACGAACATCATGTTTGATCTGTCATCGAGAAGTGCGCTACCGCGTTTGGAAAGCAGTGTTTGTTTTGGATCTACTAAAAGCTTCTGAACATCTGCAGCCTTTATGTAGTTCATCTGAAAACTCTCGGTACGTAAGGGTTCCAGATCACTGATTTGCACCTTCGATTCAAATTCCAGTTTTTCCTTGGTAGCAATCTCCTCACGCGGCGCAATCAGAATCACGTTGCCATTCTTGCGCATGTCGAGACCTTTTTGCTGAAGAATGATATCCAAGGCCTGATCCCAGGGCACATCTTTCAGAATCAGTGTAATCGCGCCTCCAACCGAATCGCTGACCACCATATTCATGCCGGTAAACTCGCCAATCACCTGCAACAAGCGACGTACTTCGACATTTTGGAAGTTCAGTGACAATTTCTCGCCCTGATAGCCACCGCGCGAACCCTGGACCAGCTTGTTGGGATTCTCGATAACCGGTTTTACCTCGATGACAAACTGATTGTCTGTCTGGTATGCGTTATGTTCCCACAGACCCCGCGGCGTAATTGTTATGCGCGCGTTGGCGCCTTGCTGAATCGTGTCTAACGAAACAACGGGGGTCACAAAATCGGTCACGTCCAAGCGCTTACGCAGTGAATCTGGCACATTCACCTTAACGAAATCAACGATCAGATTTTGCCCTTGCTGGCGAATATCAATTCCCGCATTTGGATCACTAAGATCCACCGTAATCCGCGCCTCGCCGTCCTTGCCACGGCGAAATGCGATATCACGAATACTATTCGACGCCTGAGAAGGACGAGCCTGGGCGAAGTGCTCAACCACTAGTGCACCGCTCTCTTTCGCGCTGGGAATTAATGCCAGAAGCAAACTGTTCCCATCGATTTTTGACTCGTAAGTCATTGCCTGGTTGAGGTTCAATACCAGACGTGTTCGTCCCTCAGCCTGTACAATATTTGCGCTTTTTAGATCACCTTCGTTGTAGGTTTGGCTGTTCTTTCCAAGTCCGTTGACCGTATTTGCAAAATCAAGAGCAATGCGTGCCGGTTTGGCCACACTGAAGCCTGAAGGCAGCACCGTCAAAGGCTCCTTGAAAATCAGTTTGACATTGAGCACACCGCCCTGCTGCGCGACAGTCATTGACTCGATTGAATTGGGCATGGTGTTCTGGGCGCTGACCGATGCAGTTGCCAGAAAAATCCCACCGGCTAAGCTAAGCAGGTACTTTTTGATTTGTTTCACTTTCCCCCCTCCTGTCCCTGCAGCAACAGTGTACTTTCTCTTTCAACCCAGTCACCGGCTGAATCCTGAACAAGTTCTTTCAATGTCACATCAGACTCCGAAACCTTGTTGATTACTCCGAAATTTTGGCCCATATAATTCCCGATTCGCACCTGATGTAAGGAACCATCGACCTGAATGATGCCATACGAAATTTTTTTCCGGGTCATCACGCCGACATACTTCAGCGACTCCAGCGGATAAGATTCCAGTGGCTCACGCGGCCGATCCATGTTCGGCTGCAACCCCCCACCCCCATTTTTCTTCTGCTCAGCACCAATCTTGCTGGGCCTGAAAGGATCAATGAGATTGCCGGTATCGTAAGGAACCGGCTCATAAGGCTTGACTTGGGGAAGAGGAGGAATTTTCCCCTTGATGTCTTTGGCGGCCTCGTTCATCCACTGACGCAGATCCTCATTATCCCCACCCGAGCATGCCGCCAGAGCCACACTAAGCAACACTACAGCCAGCTTTCTCATTTCCGCCCACCCTTGGCGGCTTGTGCCGCCTTCTTTTTGGCAGCGAGTTCTTCGTCGTCGAGATAGCGAAAGGTTTTTGTCACGGCATCCATGACCAACCCACCATCTTTGGATTGTGGGTTGGATGTAATGGAAATATTGTTCAAGGTTACGATTCTCGAGAGCCTCCCGATATCTCCCGCAAAGGCACCAAAATCGTGGTAGCTTCCGGTCATCCTTACGTTGATCGGCAACTCTGCGTAGAAATCCTTGACAATTTCCTGTCCTGGTTTGAAGAGATCAAACAGCAGGCCTCTCCCCATCCCGGACTGGTTGATCTCGATCAGTAAGGACTCCACTTCGGCCTTGTTGGGAAGCTGTTTTAATAGAGCGCCAAATGATCGGTCGATCTCGTTCAATTGCTGAGTGTATAAATCCAGATTGACCGCCTGCGTTTTCTTGGCAACATACTCTTCTTTGAGTTTCAGCTCATCCTGTTGCCGTGCCGTCAGCACATCCAGTTGGTCACTCCAGACAAACCACCACCCGGCCAGCACAATCACCCCGAAAAGCGAAAGCAATGCTGTGGCGCGTGGAACGATGGGCCAAGCACCTACATCTTTCGGATTCAGATTCTGGAAATCGTCAAGCAGGGCTTTGACGTCAATTTTCGCAGAGGAGGACGTTTTCATTTCTTACCTCCATCCTCAACGGGGGCCCGTTTAAGTGAAGCATTCATGTTGAATTCGTTAAGCCGGCGCTTTTCAACCGTGATCGCCTTGATTTCAATTAACTGAGGCTTTTCTAGCCAAGGCGAAGCCTCAATATTGCGCATCAACGTTGAAACCCGTGCATTGGATTGTGCATACCCACTCAGTGAAATCCTGACGCCGTCCTGTTTAATCGAGCGAACATACACGCCCTCAGGCATCTGCTTTACCATTTCACTTAACAGGCGAACGGCCTCCGCCCGATCACGCTGCAAGGACTCTATAATTTGCTTGCGCGCGAGCAAAGCCTGCGTTTGTTCCTTGAGGCGCTTGATCTGATCAATCTGCTTATCGAGAACTGCAATCTCTTTTTTCAGGAAGTCGTTTTTGGCTTCCTGGGCTGAAATGTAACCTGCAATAATCGAATAGGTAAGAAACACGAGCAAACCGGCTAGAACCGAAACCATGCCCAGCAGCCCATAAAACTGCTGACGTCTTGCCTTGCGTTTTTCTTCCCGATGCGGGAGAAGATTGATGCGTATCATTCGTCAAACCTCCGCAGAGCGAGACCGCACGCGGCCATCAATGAGGAAGCGTCTGCCAGCAGACTCTTGGCACGAACCCGTTCGGACAGGACCATGTCAGCAAAGGGGTTGGCGATGATCGTATTGATCTGCGTCCGGGACGCCACAACTTCGTCCGCTCCCGGAAGGACGGCACAGCCACCAGCAAGAACAATGTGATTAACTTGGTTGAATTGAGTGGACGTGAAGAAGAACTGCAAAGCACGCGAGACTTCCAGCGCCATGCTCTCCACAAACGGCTGTAAAAGATCGGCCTCGTAGTTATCCGGCAGATTATTCCGTCGCTTTTCAGACTCCGCTTCTTCGAAAGTCATGCCAAAGAGGCGGGCGATATCCTGTGTCAGTTGATTTCCACCAAACGCCTGTTCGCGAACATAGAGTTGCTGACCATTGCGCAACACCGTCAGATTCATTACATTGGCCCCGACATCAACCAAGGCGGTGATTTGGCCCTTGCCACCATCAGGAAGCTGTTTTTCAATCAACTCAAAGGCTGAAAGCACCGCATAGGACTCAACATCCATAACCACCGGCTTCAAGCCAGCTGATTCCGCTACGGCAACACGATCTTCAACTTTCTCTTTACGTGATGCGGCAATCAGCACTTCGATTTCATCGGGAGACGACGGTGCCTGACCGACGACCTGAAAGTCGAGGTTGACTTCCTCAAGCGCAAACGGTATGTATTGGTTAGCCTCGGACTCAACCTGAAGTTCGAGTTCATCCTCGCGCTGACCCGCGGCCACAATGATTTTCTTGGTAATCACGTGGGAAGCCGGAAGTGCGATCGCGACTTGCCGGGTCGAGGTCGCCAGCTTCTTCCAGGCTCGACGCACGGACTCTGCTGTCGCTTCCAGATTGACAATATTGCCGTCAGCGACGGCGTCCTTAGGCAACACTTCGATCGTATATCGTTCCACACGATATCCGCTCTTGCCGTCACTCGCCAGCTCAACCATCTTCACTGATGACGAACTGATATCGAGGCCGATCAGGGAACGTGCCTTTGGATTGAAGATCGATAGATCGAGTTGCAAATTAGCCCCCCCGCCGAAAAACCCTTGAATAATGTGTAGTTAGCGTACTTATAGATAATCTACTTTAGATGCTAGCAACAAGTATCCGGTGTGTAAAGCCATTTTTTTATCATTTATGTCCTCGGTCACAGGCCTTCGGGCAACGCTTATAATGACCAGCTATGTCTTTTCTTCCGAGCATCCCATTGCCTAATGTTTCTCGCTGGATTTTTTATCCAATTCTGTTCATTGTCGGCCTTGTGGCAATGGCGATTGCCATGGTGGCCGTGATTCTGATTCTGACCTATCCGAACCTGCCATCGCTGGAAATTCTGACCGACTATCGACCCAAGATTCCGTTGCGCGTCTTCACGTCCGATGGCCACCTGATTGGTGAATTCGGAGAAGAACGCCGGGCGGTCGTACGCATACAGGATGTTCCTGACGTAATGAAGCATGCCATTCTCGCGGCAGAAGACGAGCGCTTTTACCAGCACAACGGCGTCGATGCACAGGGTGTACTTCGGGCTGCTTTCAGCAATTTCCTGGGGGGAGGCAGAAAACAGGGCGCGTCCACAATCACTCAGCAGGTTGCCAAGAACTTCTTCCTGTCCTCGGAAAAAACCTACACCCGCAAACTCTACGAAGCACAGCTTTCGTTCAAGATAGAAAAAAATCTAAGCAAGGATCAAATCTTTGAGTTGTATATCAATCAGATTTTTCTCGGACAACGTGCCTACGGCTTCGGCGCCGCAGCCCAGATTTATTTTGGCAAATCGCTCAAGGATCTGAGCATCGCCGAAGCGGCCATGCTGGCTGGATTGCCGAAAGCCCCTTCTGCTTTCAATCCTGTAGTTAACCCCAAACGCGCCAGTCTGCGTCAACAATATGTGTTGCGACGTATGCGCGAACTCGGGTTTATTGACGTCAAGCAACATGATGCCGCCTTGAAACAGGAGCTCGTCATCAAACGCGAGACCAATGAATATGGCGTAAACGCTGAGTACGTCGCCGAAATGGCGCGCCAGATGGCGGCCGAACGCTTTCCGGAGGACGTTTACACACGAGGCCTGCGCGTTTATACAACGATTCTCAAGCAGGATCAGGATGCGGCCTACACCAGCGTGCGACGTGGTGTACTCGACTATGACCGCCGTCATGGCTATCGAGGCGCCGAAGCCTACGTCGAAATGGCGGACATCAAGTCCGAACAGGATGAAGCGCTTGATGAACTTCTCCAGGACTTCCACGACTCGGAAGATCTGCATCCAGCGGTGATTCTGCAAGCGGACGCCAAACAGGTTCGCGCTTACCGGCGAGGTGGCGAGATCATCACTCTTAGTGGTGACGGTCTCAAGTTCGCAGCCCGCATGATGGACGACAAGGCTCCGCCGAACAAGCGACTCCGCCGCGGTGCCGTTATCCGGGTTCAAAGCGATGAAAAGAAGAATTGGCTGATCACGCAAATGCCTGAAGTTGAAGCCGCTTTCCTGTCCGCCGATCCGCAAAATGGGGCAATTCGATCGCTGGTGGGTGGTTTTGACTTCAACCGCAACAAATTCAACCACACCACGCAGGCTTGGCGGCAGCCGGGATCGAGCTTCAAGCCCTTCATTTATTCTGGCTCACTTGAAAAAGGTTTCACACCGGCTTCAATTATCCAGGACGACCCTATCAGCTTTCCTGCTTCGGTTACCGGCAGCCAGTCTTGGCAACCAAAGAATTACGATGGTAAGTACGAAGGGGCAATGAGCATGCGCACGGCGCTGGCCAAGTCAAAAAACATGGTCTCCATTCGCCTTTTAGAAGCCAGCGGCGTTCACTTCATCCAGGACTACGCAACCCGGTTCGGCTTTGATGCCGACAAGCACCCACCTTACCTGACCATGGCGCTCGGTGCCGGTTCGGTCACCCCCTGGCAGATGGTTACTGCTTACTCTGTTTTCGCCAACGGCGGTTACCGTATCCAGCCCTTTATTGTGCGCGAGATTGTTGACGAAAAGGGTCAAGTGCTAGCCGAGGCGCAACCGGTAAGCGCCGGAGACGAGTCCTTGCTCGCCATCGACCCGCGCAACGCCTATCTGATGGACAGCATGCTCCGTGGCGTAACTATCTATGGTACAGCGGCTCGTGCTTCTGCCACGCTCAAACGCCGCGACCTCGCAGGCAAAACAGGCACCACCAATGATCAGGTCGATGCCTGGTTCTGTGGTTATCAGCGAACCATCGTCGGCTGTTCATGGATAGGCTTCGACCAGCCAAAAAGTCTGGGCGGTCGGGAAACCGGTGGTTCCGCCGCGCTGCCGACCTGGATTGCTTATATGGGCAAGGTGCTCAAGAACGTTCCTGAATCATTCATGCCGCAACCCGCGGGGCTGGTCGCCCTCGAAACAGAAGGCTCAGGCAAGGGGCCAGTCAAGGAGTTTTTCTACCAAGAAAACGTGCCGATTGAAGTGGAACCAGAACCACCGCAGGATCCAAACTCCAAACCAGTTGATTAACCCAGAACGACCGATTCGCCAGCTTGTGCTGAAACCAGCACCGACAACGTCGCCATGAGTTCGCCACTGTCGCGCGTATCTCGCCAGGCATCGCCGTCCCAGCGAAAGTGAAAACCGCCCGAGCGAGCGGCTACCCACATCTCTTTCGCCGCACCATGACGGTTAACGATGATTTTGCTGCCGTCGGCAAACTCGATCTCGAGAACACCCGCGCTGATCATCGCAAAATCGAGATCGGCGCCACTTGTTTCAAGACCGATTTCAATTTGTTTCAGTGCCGTATCGGCCAGCGTACTGAATTCGCTATCATTCATCCTGTGCTACCATTTTTCATTTTTGATTGCTCCACCATGCGCCGATTTATTTCACTGACCTTACTGTTGTCCACAATCACTCTTGGCGCGTGTGGTACTCGCGGAGCACTGACGCTCCCGCCACCGCAATCCAAAGCCGCAACTGCGCCAGCGAACCTGCACCGATCGCTGCAACTTGCGTTTGCCCATGCTGATCTTAACACGGCAAAAGAACCTGCCTGATGAACACCTTCTCCCTGAAAAATGGTCAACTACACGTTGAATCCGTCCCACTTTCCGACATTGCTGCACGCTTCGGCACGCCTTGTTACGTATACTCCCGCGCCGCACTTGAAGCCGCGCTCGACGAATTCAAACAGGAACTAATCGGCCTTGATTCGCTGGTGTGCTACGCCGTCAAAGCCAATTCCAATCTCGCCGTGCTCGACGTATTTGCGCGCCACGGCGCCGGTTTCGACATTGTTTCCATCGGCGAGTTGAAGCGCGCCCTCACTGCCGGTGCCGATCCGCAGAAAATTGTCTTCTCCGGTGTCGGCAAGTCTGTCAGCGAAATGACTTTTGCCCTCATCACTGGCATCCTTTGTTTCAATGTTGAGTCGGAGTCCGAACTCATCCGACTCAACGAAGTCGCCGCCAGCCTCGGCAAAAAGGCACCCATCAGCCTGCGCGTCAATCCGAATGTCGATGCCAGGACACATCCGTATATTTCGACCGGACTCAAGGAAAACAAGTTCGGAGTTGCCTACGAAGACGCACTGAGAATCTACCAGCACGCCGCCAGCCTGCCGAACATCGAAGTCATAGGCATTGACTGCCATATCGGCTCACAACTGCTCGATCCGGCGCCTTTTGCGGAAGCGCTCGACAAGCTTCTGCAGCTCATTGACCAGCTCGCTGCCAAAGGAATCTTCCTGCATCATATTGATCTCGGCGGCGGCCTTGGCATTTGCTACAAGGACGAGATAACCCCGACCGTCAAATCCTACCTGCAACCGCTGTTGCATGCGCTCAAGGAACGGCGCCTCAAGATCCTGCTCGAACCCGGACGCCGGCTGGTCGGCAATGCCGGGATTCTGCTCACGAAAATCGAATACCTCAAGCCTGGCGAAGTTAAAAATTTCGCCATTATCGACGCCGCCATGAATGACCTTGCCCGCCCGGCACTCTACGACGCCTGGCACGACATCGTCCCGGTAGCGCCGCGCAGCGGCGAAACCCGCAGCTGGGAAATCGTCGGACCAATTTGCGAATCAGGCGACTTCCTCGGACACAATCGTCCACTGACCATTGAACCTGGCGACCTGCTCGCGGTCATGTCAACCGGGGCCTACGGAATGGTCATGAGTTCGAATTACAACACCCGCCCACGTGCCGCCGAAGTCATGGTTGATGGCTCGCAGATCCACCTCATTCGCCGCCGCGAGACGGTCGAAGAGCTCTACGCATGCGAAAGCCTTCTACCGTGAATGCTCTTCGCACCGCCTTCCTTGTCATCGGCATTTTGGCCATTGCTTCATGTTCGGAAGACGGCGCGAAAAAGAAAATGGAACCGCCGCCCGTGCCGGTCACAGTGGCCAAAGCCGTGGAGCAGGACATCCCTGTCACCCTGCAGGTTGTCGGACGCGCAGAAGCTTACGAAAGCGTCGCACTTAAGTCCCGTGTCGATGGCCAGGTTGCCGCCGTGCTGTTCACCGAAGGACAACACGTCAAGCAGGGCGACGTTTTGATTCGCCTTGACCCGGGCGATTTTGCCGCCCGGCTGCAACAGGCTGAAGCCACTGCAGCCCGTGACGACGCGCTGATTGCCAAGTCCCGCGCCGACACCGCACGCTATGCGGCACTCAAGGAGCGCAACTTCGTCTCCGAAGAAAAGGTCAATGACATCCGCACCAACGAAGCGGCCGCAGCCGCTAATCTGCGCGCCAGCAAGGCCGCTGCTCAAGTAGCACGGCTGCAACTCTCCTACGCCACCATTCGCTCTCCGATTACCGGCGTCGTCGGCGCCAGGCTGGTGTTCCCCGGCTCCGCCGTAAAGATCAACGACACGACCGTTGCCGTAATCAACCGTGTTCGCCCTTTACTCGTCAGCTTCTCTGTCCCCGAGAAACACCTGCCGCGGCTTCGGGCGACGATGAAGTCGGGCTCAGCAAGCTCGGGCAGAATGAAAGTCGACGTCAGCCTTCCGGGAGACGGGTCGCAGCACTTCGACGGTGAAGTGCGTTTCATCGACAACACGGTCGATGCCACAACCGGCACCATCCTGATGAAGGCCGAATTACCCAATGACGATGAGAAGCTCACTCCGGGACAATTCCTCAATGTCACCCTTCTTTTGGACACGCTGACCAACGCAGTCACAGTGCCGAGCGAAGCCGTTCAGCAAGGCGTCGAAGGGAATTTCCTCTTCGTTGTAAAGGACGATCACAGCGTCGAGGTGCGCAAGATCGAAACCGCCGCTGCGGACGGGCGGGTGACGGCCATCAGCAAGGGATTAAAGGCAGGAGAAACCGTCGTTACCGACGGCCAGTTACGCCTTAATCCCGGAGTTAAGGTCAAGGTCACGGAAGTGGGCTCTCCAGGCAAAAACGACAACGCCGAAACGACTGCTGCAGCGCCTGCTCCCACGTAAGACGACCCAATGAACCTCCCCGAACTTTGTATCCGCCGCCCGGTCATGACCACGCTGCTGATGGCGGCATTTGTCATTTTCGGCATTATCTCGTATCGCGCGCTGCCGGTTTCCGAACTGCCGAGCGTCGACTTTCCGACCATCTCGGTCAGCGCCAGCCTGCCTGGAGCCTCTCCTGAAACGATGGCCGCCGCTGTCGCCACGCCGCTCGAAGGACAGTTCTCGACCATCGCTGGCCTCGATTCGTTAAGCTCGACCAGTTCGCAGGGATCAACATCGATTACTCTGCAATTTTCGCTCGACCGGAATATCGATGCCGCGGCGCAGGACGTTCAGTCAGCCATTGCTGCCGCGCAGCGCAAATTGCCTCCAGGCATGCCGTCACCGCCTTCGTTCCGCAAGGTAAACCCGGCGGATTCGCCGATTTTCTTCATTGCCCTGTCTTCGCCGACACTGCCGCTGTCGCTGGTCAACGAATATGCTGAAACGCAGCTTGCCCAGCGCATTTCCACGATCAACGGCGTTGCGCAGGTGTTGGTCTTCGGCTCGCAGAAATACGCCGTGCGCATCCGCGCCAATCCGGATCAGCTTGCCGCGCGCGACATAGGCATCGACGAACTTCAGAAAGCGGTGACGCAGGCCAACGTCAATCAGCCCATCGGCCTGATCGACGGCGAGCGCCAGAACTTTGCCATCAAGGACAATGGCCAGCTTACGACGGCCGCTGCCTACCGCCCGATCGTCGTCGCCTGGCGCAACGGCGCTCCGATCCGTCTTGACGATGTAGCCACCCCCGTTGACAGCGTGGAAAGCAAACGTGTCGCCGCATGGAATATAGACAAACGCGCCATCGTTCTGGCGATTCAGCGACAACCCGGTGCCAACACCATCGAGACCGTCAATTCGATCAAACGCACCTTGCCGAGCTTTCAGGCCAAGTTGCCGGCGTCGATCAGCATGACCACGCTCTATGATCGAAGCATCTCCATCAGTGAAAGCATCCATGATGTGCAGCTCACCCTGATCATCGCCGGCTTTCTGGTCATCCTGGTCATTCTGCTTTTTCTGCGCAATATCTCGGCCACAATCATTCCCGCGCTGGCATTGCCCATCTCGGTAATCGGTACCTTTGCCGTCATGTATGCGCTCGGCTACAGCCTCGACAACTTGTCGCTGCTGGCGCTGACGCTCTCGGTGGGCTTCGTCGTTGACGACGCCATCGTGATGCTTGAAAACATCATTCGCCATATCGAGTTGGGCGAGACACCGCTCCATGCAGCCATCGTCGGGTCGCGGGAAATCGGTTTTACCATCATCTCGATGACGATTTCCCTGACTGCAGTATTCATCCCGGTACTCTTCATGAGCGGCATCGTTGGGCGGCTGCTGCACGAATTTGCCGTGACCATCTGCGCGGCCATTCTTGTTTCCGGCGTTGTATCGCTCACCCTTACGCCGATGCTGTGCAGCCGCTACCTCCGGCATTCCGAACCGGAAGGGCATGGCCGCATCTTCCGCGCCTTCGAGTCTTTTTTTGAAGCCCTCTTGGCCGGCTACAAAAAATCCCTGGGCTGGGCCATGGGCCACCCACGACTGGTCATGACCGGCTTCGTGGTGACCATCCTGCTCACCGGATTCATCTTCACCAAGGTTCCCAAGGATTTCCTTCCCAGCGGTGACAGCGGGCAAATCACGGCGACAACCGAAGGCGCGCAGGATGCTTCGTTCGCCGCGATGGTTGAGCACCAGCGCGCCGTAGCCGCCATCATCGCCAAGGACCCGAATGTCCATTCCTTCATGTCCACCGTCGGCGGGGGTGGCGCACGCTCGACAGCCAATTCGGGTTCGTTAAACCTTATCCTCAAGCCGCGCGGCGAACGGACGCTTTCGGCGGATGAAATCATCCAGAAACTTCGCCCAAAACTCGCCGCGGTGCCGGGCATCAGGGTCTACATGCAGAACCCGCCGGCCATCCGCATCGGTGGCCAGCAGACTTCTGCGCAATACCAATACACGCTGCAAAGTACCGACCTACCTGAACTCTACCAATGGACCGACACCCTGCTTGAAAAAACTCGCCAGTTGCCCGGTTTCATCGACGTTAACAGCAACCTCAACAACCTAAGTCCGGTCGTGGCGCTCGACGTCGACCGTGACAAGATTGCCTCGTTTGGTCTGAGCTTCAGCCAGGTCGAAGACGCACTGCAAAGCGCCTTCAGCTCGCGGCAAATTTCCACCATCTACGGTGCCGCCAGCCAGTATCAGGTCATCCTCGAAGTCAGCCCCGAATTCCAGCTTGACCCCTCGATGCTCTCCCGTCTATATGTACGCGCCACCGGTGGCAAGCTGATCCCGCTTGACACCGTGACCCGTGTCAGCCGATCGACGCAGGCGTTGACCGTCAACCACCAGGGGCAGCTTCCCTCGGTCACTATCTCCTTCAACCTCGTGCCCGGTGTCTCTTTGGGTGAGGCTGTTAACCACATCAAGGCGCTCGAACGCGAAATGCGCATGCCGGCCTCGCTCAACACCAGCCTGCAAGGCACAGCGCAAGCCTTCGAGGCCTCGCTGCAAGGCCTTGGCGTACTGTTGCTGGTCGCCGTTCTGGTGGTCTATATCGTGCTCGGCATTCTTTACGAAAGCTTCATCCATCCGCTGACCATCCTCTCCGGGCTGCCCTCCGCGGCGCTTGGTGCGCTGATTACACTGCTCGTTTTCAACGTGGATTTGAGCCTGTACGCTTTCGTTGGCATCATCATGCTGATTGGCATCGTCAAGAAAAACGCCATCATGATGATTGACTTCGCCCTCGACCGGCAACGCAGCGATAGACTCCCAGCGTATGACGCCATCCATCAGGCCTGTGTGATCCGCTTCCGTCCGATCATGATGACCAGCATGGCCGCCCTCGTTGGCACGCTGCCCATCGCACTTGGCCTCGGGGCCGGTGCCGAGGCACGGCAGCCGCTTGGACTGGCCGTCGTTGGCGGCCTGCTGCTTTCGCAGTTCCTCACCCTTTACCTGACGCCCGTGGTCTATCTCTACCTCGACCGGTTCACGAACAAGGAACACGCCGCGCACCTTGACGTAAAAGCTGAAGCGCTCTGATTCTGCCGCCTACCGTGCCGACACATGCCGCCTTCTGAAAACCTACCGCTCACCCACCTGCGCATTGATAAATGGCTGTGGGCGGCGCGCTTTTTCAAGACCCGCTCGCTGGCGACCGCAGCCATCCACGCCGGCCACATCAAACTCAACGGACACACCGTCAAGCCGGCGCGCGATCTGCGCCCCGGAGATATGCTCACCCTCGCGATTGGCGACGTTCCCTGGACAATCAAGGTGCGTGCCCTCAACGATCAGCGACGTCCGGCGAGCGAAGCGCAACAGCTTTACGCCGAGACACCAGAAAGCAGTGCACGCCGCGTTGCGGTGAAGGAAGCGCAACGACTCGCCCCAACCCCCGGCAGCGACCTGCGCGGGCGCCCGACCAAGAAAGCACGGCGGCAGATCAGGGGATTCAACGACGGCTTCTGAAATGAATGGGTTCGACAAGAAACAACCCTTTGAACTCCCCATACCCTGTTCCCTCCAACACACTTTCCTCCTAACCCCAAGACAATCCCGAACATGTTCCGCTCACTCAATACTCCGGCTCTGTGGGCCGTAACGCTCTCGGCCGCCGGCATCCTTATGGTGTCGATGGGTGCGCGTCAGTCGCTCGGCCTTTTTCTTTCTCCGCTAAATACGACGACCGGCCTTGGCATCGCCTCAATCAGTCTGGCCATGGCCGTCGGTCAGTTCATGTGGGGTGCCGTGCAGCCTATCGCCGGTGCCGTGGCCGACCGTTACGGACCGCGGCGCGTATTGCAGGGCGGACTGCTTCTGCTGGCACTCGGAAGTGCACTGACGCCCTTCATGAGCAGCACCTGGGGGCTGGTTTTTTCACTGGGACTGCTTTCTGCGCTGGGATCAGGCGCCGGCAGTTTCTCCGTGCTGATCGGCGCAGCGACTACTCGCCTACCCCTGGAGTCACGCGGTGCGGCATCCGGCGTAATCAACGCGGGCGGTTCCTTCGGGCAGTTCATCTTTGCCCCCATCCTGCAAAAACTGATTCAAGCCGTGGGCTGGATGGGCGCGATGTGGTCGCTCGCTGTGATCGTACTGGCGGCGCTGCCGTTGATCCGGGTCGTATCGCAGCCACTCGAACACACGCACAAGGTGACCGCCAGCGCCGGGCCGGGACTGCGGCGCAGCGTGATGGATGCGCTGGCTGACCGCAGCTATCTGCTGTTGCACGCCGGCTTTTTCACCTGCGGTTTTCACATCGCTTTTCTCGTTACCCATCTGCCGGGCGAGGTCCACCTGTGCGGTCTGCCGCCTTCGGTGGCCAGCTGGTCGCTGGCCATCATCGGACTGGCCAACATCTTCGGCAGCCTCTACGCCGGTGCCTGCGTCAGCCGCTATCGAAGCAAATACGTGCTGTTCTGGATGTATGCCTCGCGCGCGGCGATGATTGCGCTGTATCTGATTTCACCAAGAACCGACCTGACTTTTTATATCTTTGCCGCCGGCCTTGGCTTTACCTGGCTGGCTACCGTTCCGCCGACCGCCGCCATTGTCGGCAAACTGTTCGGCGTGCGCTACCTCGGCACGCTCTTCGGCCTGACCCTGCTTTCGCACCAGGTCGGCGGCTTTCTCGGGGCCTGGCTGGGCGGTCTCTCGATCACGCGCTTCGGCGACTATACGTGGATGTGGTACGCCGACATGTTCCTGGCCAGCCTCGCAGCGCTGGTCAACCTGCCCATTCGCGAAGCACCGGTGCTGAATCAGGCTTTGAAGGCTGCCTGAGACATGAAATCCTTCCGCTCTGAATTCATCGCCCTGCGCGAGCGACGTTATCACGTCCGCACCTGGGGCGAGGACGATGCGCCGACAATTATCTTCCTGCACGGCTGGGGCGACACCGGTGCCTCATTCCAGTTCGTCGTCGATGCCCTGCACGGCAACTGGCGCGTCGTCGCGCCGGACTGGCGCGGATTCGGCCTGTCGCAATGGAATGCAGGGGCGTACTGGTTCCTCGATTACATCGCCGACCTCGACGCCCTGCTCGACATCTATTCCCCGAACCAACCTGCGCAGATCGCCGGGCACAGCATGGGCGGCATCGTCGCCGGTCTTTATGCCGGAATCCGTCCGGATCGCGTTTCCCGCTTCGCCAATGTGGAAGGCTTCGCGCTCTGGGTCTCTGCCCCGGGCGAAACGCCTGCCCGTTTCGACAAGTGGCTGAAACAGATTCGGGACAACGATTCGGCGTTCCGACTCTACAGTCGCCGCGAGGAATTCGCCGCCCGCCTAAGCACGGATAACCCGCGCCTGACCGCCCAACGGGCCGGATTTCTTGCTGAGCACTCGGCACGCGCGGTCGACGATGGCTTCGTGTTTGCGGCCGACCCAAATCATCGCTGGATCAGCCCCGTACTCTACCCGCTGGAAGAAGCCAAGGCCTGCTGGCGCCGGGTGAGCGCGCGCACCCTGTGGCTTGCCGGGCGTGACTCGCCGATCATGAAGCAGTTTGCCGACCATCTGGATGACTACCGCGAGCGCATGGCCTGTTTTACCGATGTGCGGGAAATCCTGATCGACAACTGCGGACATAACGTCCACCACGATCAGCCGGAAGAACTCGCCCGCCTGCTGGATGAGTTTTTTTCCTGAATCCTCGGGTGCATCGCTTCAATGTCCTGCAGCCAAATGAAGGGATGCCAGCTGAGGACAGGTTCTACGCGTTGCCCTTGTCAGCAAGGAGGAACGCCCAGATTTTTTCTACCGTCGGGTTGTTGCTTTCGGCAGCACGATAAAGCCGCACTTCGAGAGGGCAACTCCAGCGGGCGGGCCCTGCCGGCACCAGTCGCCCCTCGGCCATTTCGCGCCCGACGCAACTCTCCGGCAGCCAACCCAGGCCATGCCCCTCAATAATCATCCCTTTGAGCGCCTCGGCCATATGCGTATCGAAGGAACGATCGAAACTGCAGCGCTCTCCGGCGCTCAGAAGAATCATTTCGACAACGTGCGCCAGGTAGGTGCCGGACGAATAGGCCAGGAACGGCACCGGTTCTCCTGAGCGTCCCGGCAGGCTGTATCGGGGTCGACCGCCCTCCCCCTCGCGTGGCGCTGAAAACGGCAGCATCCGGTCCATGCTGAGCATCAGGTGTGGAAATCGTTCCGGGTCAAGCAACACCGGGAGTTGCGGATGATGGTAGATGATCAGCAAATCCGTTGCCCCTTCGATTAATGCAGTCGCGCCCTCCTGAATGTTTACCGCGCTGACTCGGGCCAAGACGGTACCGAGCTTATCTTTCAGCAGCTTCAGCCAATGAGGAAAATAGGTCAGCGATAGCGTATGGGTTACGGAAAAACGCACCATGTCACGACTGCCAACCATCTGTCCGCGCAACACGGTCCGCATGTCGTACGTTTTACGCAGAATGTCAACGGCAAATCCCCGGAATATCCGGCCGGCTGGCGTCAGGTGAACGCCTTGCTCCCGGCGATCGACCAATTCCACGCCCAGCCAGTCTTCCAGCGCCTGAATGCGGCGGCTGAAGGTGGGTTGTGAAACGTTTCTGCGCTCTGCTGCACGCGAAAACGCCCTGGCATCGGTCAGGCTGAGAAAGTCTTCAATCCATTTTATTTGTATAACCTGCCTCTTGATTGCCTTGGCGCATTTGAGATGCGGTGGGTACCGCATGGTCGAGTTTATACAGATTCCGTGAATGACTTATGCGATTTTTGCATGACTTCATTAAAAGCGAACGGGTCGGCTCTAGGATTACTTCACCTTAAACCACCGATGGAAAGAGACATGACCACCACCTACCGCAACGAACATGATCTGCTTGGCTACAAGGACGTTCCATCCGAGGCCTATTACGGCGTCCACACACTGCGTGCTGTGGAAAACTTCGACATCACGGGGATTACCATTGCCGTTTACCCGGAACTGATCCGAGCTCTGGCCCAGGTCAAGAAAGCCGCTGCCCAGACCAACCTTCAACTGGGTCTGCTCGATGGAAAAATCGCCAGTGCCATCTGCTCCGCGTGCGACGAAGTCATCGCCGGCAAGTTGCATAAACATTTTGTGGTTGATGTCATTCAGGGCGGCGCCGGCACCTCGACCAACATGAACGCCAACGAGGTAATCGCCAACCGGGCGCTGGAAATTCTTGGCCACCAGCGTGGCGAATACAACCATCTGCACCCCAACGAACACGTCAACATGAGCCAGTCGACCAACGATGTCTACCCGACGGCGCTCAAGCTGGCCACCTATGTCGGCATCTTCGGCCTGGTCGAAGCCATGGCTCATCTGCGCCGCGCCTTCGAGCGCAAGGCCGAGGAATTCGCCGACGTGCTCAAGATGGGTCGCACCCAGCTTCAGGATGCCGTACCCATGACCCTCGGCCAGGAATTCTCGACCTACGCGGTGATGCTCGGTGAAGACGAAGAGCGTCTCAAGGAAGCGGCGCTCCTGATCCGCGAAATCAACCTCGGCGCGACCGCCATCGGCACCGGCATCAACGCCCACCCCGATTACGCCCCGCTGGTCTGCCGCAAGCTCACCGAAATCAGCGGCATACCGGTCATCACGGCTCCCAACCTGATCGAAGCGACCCAGGACTGTGGCTCGTTCGTCCAGCTTTCCGGCGTGCTCAAACGCGTCGCAGTCAAACTGTCCAAGACCTGCAACGACCTGCGCCTGCTCTCCTCCGGCCCGCGTGCCGGGCTTGGAGAAATCAACCTTCCGCCACGCCAGGCCGGTTCGTCGATCATGCCGGGCAAGGTCAATCCGGTGATTCCGGAAGTGGTCAACCAGATTGCCTTTGAAGTCATCGGCAACGACATGACCGTCACCTTCGGCGCGGAAGGAGGTCAGTTGCAGTTGAACGCCTTCGAGCCGATCATCGCGCACAGTCTGTTCAAGAGCGTCCTGCACCTGCGCAAGGGCTGCCTCACCCTGGCTGACAATTGCGTGGACGGCATCACCGCCAACCGCGATCTCATGCTGGCCAGCGTCAGGAACTCCATCGGCATCGTCACCGCACTCAATCCCTACATCGGCTACGCCAACGCCACCGAAGTTGCCACCGAGGCGTTCGCTACCGGCCGGGGCGTCGCGGAAGTCGTTCTCGCCAAAGGCCTGATGACCAAGGAAATGCTCGACGAAGTCTTGCGGCCCGAGGTGCTCACCCGCCCGCAGGTCATCATGCTGATTCACCCGTGACGGTCGGCTAACAGACGGGGGCCCGAAAATGCGTCGGGAGCATGGCCAAAACCAGGCCAACAGCCGCCAGTTTCGGGGAACAAAAAAAACTAGAGCGACCACTAATAGTTACAGGCCAACACAGCCACGCGCCCC
>JANNNT010000740.1:0-3469 GCA_031398685.1 Rhodocyclaceae bacterium
TGATCCTCTTCCCAGTGGATGTAGGCGTCGCGATAGAGCGAAACGAGGTCGTAGGTGATCGGGCCGTACACCGCATCCTGGAAGTCGATGATGCCGGGATTGGCCGGATAGTCATCGCCGGAGATCATCAGGTTGCGCGAGTGATAGTCGCGATGAACGAAAACCCGCGGCTGCGCCAGGTTGTTGGCGAGAATTTTATCGAACACCGCGCGCAGCGTGGCCTGTTGGGTTTCATCGAGCGTAATGCCAAGGTGGCGGACGACATACCAGTCGGCGAACAGGTCGAGTTCGCGGGAAAGCAGCGCACGGTCGTATTCGGGCAACAGTCCAGATTGGCTGGCCAACTGGATGTTGATCAGGGCGATATTGGCGGCACGGTAGAGTCTGGGGGCGGTGATGGCATCCAAGACATTCAGGTAAGTGGACTGGCCGAGATCGGAAATCAGCAGAAACCCCTGCTCCAGAGCCTCGGCGTACACCTCGGGATCATGCACGCCGGCGTCGCGGAAAAGGGCGGCGACCTTCAGGAACGGGCGGCAGTCCTCGTGTTCGGGTGGCGCATCCATGATGATGCGGGTACTGCCGTCAGGTAGCGTGATGCGGAAATAGCGGCGGAAACTGGCATCGGCAGAGGCCGGTACCAGCGTGAATTCCTGATCGGGGTGCTGGCGCGAGAAGTGGCGATTAAGCCAGTCGCGCAGCAGGATGGTACGCGGCATGCCGCTTCTCCTTGAGCTATGGTGCTAAAATGCGACGATTTTACCACTCGCTCTGTTGCCCGCTGCACCTGCGGCAACAACGCTGGTTAGCTGCATCATATAACTGATATTTCCGGATGAATCCTCCTTATCGGCGCAAGTCTCTCGCGCTGCTTTTCTGCTACGGTTTTGTGAGCGTACTTCTCGGTGCCTATGCCACGGAGACGCTGGCGCAGGCTTCTGTGCCGCTGCGTGTCGACCCGGCATTGCTTGGCCTGCCGCCGGCGAGTCCGGCCGAAGCGCCGGCTCCCGCCGCGCCTACGCCGCCCTCTGCGGAAAAGCCGCGCGTTGAGATCGAGCCGGTTGAGTCCGCCGTTGTGGAGACCAGGCCGGTCGAGAACGAGGCAGAGGTCGTCGAGCCGGCCAAGACCAGCAACGTTTCCGTGCAGGAGACTCCGACGCCTCCCGTGGCGTCACCTGTGCCGGCAAGAGTTGTGGAACCCGCGGTTTCGGCACCCGCTGTACCAGAGCGCCCGGAGGCGAAACAAGCGGAACCCGTACCGCAGGTGCAAGTACAGCCGGCAAAACCTGTCGCACGACAGCCCGTTCAGGCCCCCAGTTCGGTGCCCGCCGTTCCAGCCGGCGCGGTTTCTACGCTGGCTCCGTTGCGCGTTGACCCGGCATTGCTCGGTTTGCCGCCGGTTGCGCCGGCGACATCTTCTTCTGGGTCGGTGATCGCGGGGTCGGGCAGTCCGGTGGCCGGGGTTGCGGTGTCAGCAGCGACCGCCTCTGGTGGGCCCACGACAACAGGTGCGGAAAAACCACCCCGCGACGAGGACCAAGTGCCCGATGCTTTGCCGCCTCTCGCGTTGCGTTCGTCAAAAACCATGGTGCCGCCGCCGAAAGTCAGTAGTGTTCCGCTTCCGGTGTTCCTTAGCGCCCAGCGCATGGGGGGATTGATTGATCGCGAGTTTGTCGCCGAGGGCGATTCCGAGATACGCAAGATCGGTACGATCGTCAATTCTGATCGCCTGACCTACTGGCCGATCGACGATGAGGTCGAGGCCGAGGGCAATGTGCGGCTTGAGCAGGGGGGAGATTTCATTACCGGGCCGAAGATGCGGCTCAGGCTGGAAGATCAGGTGGGTTATTTCGAGCAGCCTTCCTATACCATCAAGCGTCAGCCGCAAGCCGGAAGCAAGGCGGCCACCGACAAGGCGTATGCCGCGGCTTATTCCGGTCAACAGGGCGCGGGTTTCTGGAGCTCGGGTTTTGCCACGCCAAGTGTGCAGGGCTCGACCAAGAGTGGCCCGACGATGACGGAAGCGCGGGGCGAAGCGGATCGCATCGATTTCGAGGGAGTGAACCAGATTCGCTTGACGAACGGAACCTACACGACCTGCGCGCCGGGTAATGACGACTGGTACGCCAAGTCGAGCAATCTCAAGCTCGACTACGACCGCGAAGTGGGCGATGGCGATGACGGTACGGTGTATTTCAAGGGGGTACCGATTTTTTACTCGCCGTGGTTGTCGTTCTCGCTCAACAACCAACGGAAATCAGGCGTGCTGGCGCCGACCTTTGGCACGAGCAGTACCAGCGGTGTCGAACTTTCAGTGCCCTACTACTGGAATATCGCGCCGAACATGGATGCGACAATTACACCACGCGTGATGACCAAGCGCGGTGTTCAGGTCACCAATGAATTCCGCTATCTCAATACGGCTTATGGCGGTTTGTATCGGGGGGAGGCCAACGTTGAATTCCTGCCTGGCGACAAATTGCAGAACGGTGATAACCGTTATGGTTTTTCCTTGACGCATCTGCAGACGGCGGCCAATGGGTTTACCGGCCAGATCAACTACAACAAAGTTTCTGACGACGACTACTTCACTGATTTGTCGAGCGGTATTGCCCAGACCTCACAGGTCAATCTTCTGCAACAGGGTGTGCTCAGTTACGGTGGGGGAGGGTGGTGGAACGCCACCGCAAACTTCCAGCAATATCAAACCTTGCAGCCCGATCCGAACAATCCCAACCGGATTCCCTACAAATTGTTGCCGCAGATTACGGTCAATGCCCGCAAGCCTGATCTGTACATGACCGACAGTAGCTTCATGGGGCAGTTCACCCATTTTACGAGGCCGGATCAAATCATTAGCGGAACCAAGGTGATTGGCGATAGCGGGCAACGAACCGTGCTCTATCCGCAAGTTGCTTTGCCGTATGTGACGCCGGGCTGGTACATCACGCCGAAACTCGGGCTGAATGTTCGCCATTATTCGCTTTCAGGTCAGGCAGCGGGTACGCCAGGTTCGCTCAGCAGTACGCTGCCGATTGCCAGCATTGATTCGGGCATGACCTTCGAGCGGCCAAGCAACTGGTTCGGGCAGGACTACACCCAGACACTGGAACCACGCCTCTATTACCTGAATATCCCATACAAGAATCAGGACGCGATTCCGATTTTCGATTCGGGGCTGGCCGATTTCAACTTCGCGCAGATTTTCTCCGAGAACCAGTTCTCCAGCTGGGATCGCATCAACAACGCCAATCAGCTGACGGCCGCGGTGACGACCCGACTGATTGAACCGACTTCCGGTAATGAAATCATGCGGGCGATGGTCGGACAGCGCTTTTATTTCACCAAAAACAGGGTCGCGCTGACCGCAAGTACCAGTCCGACGACCGATGATGGCAAGTGGGACAAGTCGGATTTTCTGGCCGCTTTCAGCGGCCAAGTATTGCCCAAGGTCTACGCGGATACCGCG
>JANNNT010000042.1:0-20769 GCA_031398685.1 Rhodocyclaceae bacterium
GTGACCGCGGTCAAGCAGCTTGGCGGCTTCGGCTCGGGACAGTACTTCCAGTCGACCGGTGGGGGAGACTTGGGCATCGACGACATCGTAGGGCATGGCAGTGGCTTCACGTTATATTGGCGGGACGAAACAATACCAGAAGGGCAGTTCATTGTAAGTGACGGGGCTCACTCACGACGCTGGCGTGTGTTGCAAGCGCATCATCGGGTAAGCGTTGACAGATTGATTTAATCCAGAGGTCGAAACCGAAGCCAAACCGAGGTTCTTCAGACGGGCGTGAATTCCCGAGGCCATCTGCTGGTAGCCCTTTGCGTTCGGATGGATCTGGTCCGCACAGAGTTCAGGCTGAGCCAGGATGTCAGAGAACACATCGCTTATCAGCGGTATTTTTTCTTCCTCGGCCAGCTCGCGGTAAAGGGGCGCATCCGATAATGTTCTCGCCACCAAGCTGAGCAAGGACAACTCTGGAACAGCGACAAGAACGCTTTGTGATCCACTTTGCCTGACGTGCTGAATGATCCGACGCAGGTCCTCCTTCACGGCACTGTGTGCTCTTCGCCGCAAGAAATCGTTACCTCCCATTTCAATGATCACCAAAGCGGGATGATGCTCATCCAGCAAGGCCTGAAGACGACCCATCGACGCCTCGGCCGTATCACCGAGAATTCCGGCATTTGTAACGTTCCAAGCAGTCATCTGAGCGAGCAGACTGGGCCAGTCTTCGCCAGGCAAGGCACCGGTGCCAAAGGTAACGCTATCCCCGAATGCGAGCACTGCTTTTCCAGGAGGAATCACCGGCAGTTTAGTTTTCCTGTCACAGGCAGTAATCAATCCTGCGAAAATCAAGACTTTGAAAAAAAATCTGCGGCGCATAGATGGGTTGTCCCTGTTTGTAAAAGCAATTCTAAATGAATACTAACGGGATTCAATTCGTTCTCGCCGTGAAGTATCTGCTGGTTGCCAACAGGGGGCACATCAGCCTAACGCTGTGCGAACGAAGCGGCCAAGCAAAGGGGCGGTCTTCGGTCAAATTTGTTGACTTGTTTCCATGCATCCGTATAATTCTGCCTTCTTCGACGCCGCAGGCAGCTCGTGCGGCAAAGAAGGCGCGTAGCTCAGCTGGTTAGAGCACCACCTTGACATGGTGGGGGTCGTTGGTTCGAGTCCAATCGCGCCTACCAACACAATTAAAGCCAGAGCGAGTCTCTGGCTTTATTTATTTCTGGGGTCGCAACATGCCGGTCATTACTCTGCCTGATGGTTCTCAACGAGAATTCTCGCAACCAGTCACGGTTGCTGAAGTGGCTCAAAGCATTGGCGCAGGTCTGGCGCGTGCCGCACTGGCAGGCAAGGTCGATGGCCGCCTGGTTGACACATCGTTCCGCATTGAAACCGATGTTCAACTCGGAATCATCACCGACAAGGATGCCGAAGGCCTTGAAATCATTCGTCATTCCACGGCACATCTTCTGGCTTATGCGGTAAAGGAACTGTTCCCTGAGGCGCAGGTAACCATCGGCCCGGTTGTCGAAAATGGCTTTTACTACGATTTCGCGTACAAACGCCCGTTCACACCTGAAGACCTGATCGCCATCGAAAAACGCATGAGCGAGTTGGCTAAGCGTGAAATTCCGGTTGCACGCGAAGTCTGGAAACGCGATGACGCCACCGCCTTTTTCAAGTCAATCGGTGAGCACTACAAGGCCGAACTGATCGGAGCCATTCCAGAAGGCCAAGAGGTTTCGCTCTATCGCGAAGGCGATTTCGTCGATCTCTGCCGCGGCCCACACGTCCCCTCGACGGGCAAGCTCAAGGTATTCAAGCTGATGAAGGTGGCCGGCGCCTATTGGCGTGGTGACCAGAACAACGAGCAGCTGCAGCGCATCTACGGAACGGCTTGGGCAAAGAAGGAAGAGCAGGACGCTTACCTCAACATGTTGGACGAGGCCGAAAAACGCGACCACCGTCGTCTCGGCAGGCATCTTGAGCTCTTCCACCTGCAGGACGAAGCACCGGGAATGGTTTTCTGGCACCCCAAAGGCTGGGCGATGTGGCAACAGGTCGAGCAGTACATGCGCCGCGTCTATCAGGACAATGGCTATCAGGAAGTGAAGTGTCCGCAGATTCTCGACCGTAGCTTGTGGGAAAAATCCGGTCACTGGGAGAATTTCAAGGACAACATGTTCACCACGGAGTCGGAGAAGCGCGAATTCGCGATCAAACCGATGAATTGTCCAGGCCATATACAGATTTTCAACACCGGACTGCGCAGCTACCGTGACCTGCCGCTGCGTTATGGCGAATTTGGCTCCTGCCATCGCAACGAGCCTTCTGGGGCCTTGCACGGCATCATGCGCGTGCGCGGATTCACTCAGGACGATGGCCACATTTTCTGCACGGAAGACCAGATTCAGTCCGAAGTAACGGCCTTCAACGATTTAGTTCGCAAGGTGTATGCTGATTTCGGTTTTCACAACATCGTAGTCAAACTGGCACTACGCCCAGAAAAGCGTGTGGGTTCGAATGAAGTCTGGGATAAAGCTGAACTTGCGCTGCGCGAAGCGCTGAAAACTTCCGGGCTGGAATGGGAAGAACTGCCGGGCGAAGGCGCTTTTTACGGTCCGAAAATCGAATTTCACATCAAGGACGCCATTGGTCGCTCCTGGCAGTGCGGAACGGTTCAGGTCGACTTCTCGATGCCGCAACGTCTTGGCGCCGAATTCGTCGGTGATGACAACACCCGACACACGCCGGTAATGCTGCATCGCGCTATTCTGGGCTCTCTGGAGCGATTTATCGGCATTCTCATTGAGAACTGTGCTGGTGCCATGCCTTTGTGGCTATCGCCAGTTCAAGTGGTCGTCCTGAATATCTCGGAAAAGCAATCCGAATATGCCGACCATGTGGCAAAAATGCTAATGCGTGCAGGCATCCGTGCCGAAGCGGATTTGCGCAACGAGAAAATTACCTATAAAATACGCGAACATAGCTTAAACAAGCTGCCGTACCAAATCATTGTAGGTGATAAGGAATTGGCGGCAAATCTGGTTGCCGTGCGTACACGCGGCGGTCAGGATCTTGGGCAAATGCCGCTCGAGAGCCTGATCGAGCGACTTCTCGGTGAAGTCGCGTCGCGAAGTGGCACGGCTTAATTTTTGTCAGCACAAGGAGCGGAACCATCGCACTGCAAAAGGCGCAACGCGTTAACGAAGAGATCAACGCACCGGAAATTCGACTGGTAGGTGAAGAAGGTGAGGCGCTCGGAATCACGACCGTCCGTCAGGCTTTACAGTTGGCCGAAGTGGCAGGGGTTGATCTGGTTGAGATTGCTCCGATGGCGCAACCTCCAGTTTGCCGGATCATGGACTACGGCAAATTCAAGTACCAGGAACAAAAGCGGCAGCATGAGCAAAAGCTCAAGCAGAAGCAAGTTCAGGTCAAGGAGGTCAAGTTCCGGCCTGGCACTGACGAAAACGACTACCAGATCAAGCTGCGCAACATGACACGCTTCCTGCAGGAAGAAGACAAAGTCAAGGTTACTTTGCGCTTCCGTGGTCGCGAAATGGCGCACCAGGAAATCGGCATGCGCCAGATTGAGCGGATTAGAACCGATCTTCAGGATTACGCACTGGTCGAGCAGATGCCCAAGATGGAAGGTCGCCAGATGGTGATGATTCTGACGCCGAACAAGAAAAAGTAGTTTCAGTAGTTTGTAGTTGCAGCACCCACAAGTGGTATCAGGTAAAAAGCACTTCCGCCGGGAGACACCTGCCGCCATGTTTATAAATAGGAGCATTCAATGCCCAAAATGAAGACCAAGAGTGGCGCCAAAAAGCGCTTCAAGGTCAGCGCGAGTGGCCGTATCAAGCGCGGACAAGCGTTCAAACGCCACATCCTGACCAAGAAAACCACCAAAGCCAAGCGTCAGTTGCGCGGCATGACCGGAGTGCATGACTCCGACAAGGCCATGGTTCGCTCCATGATGCCTTACGCTTAAGGAGATTAAAGATGCCCCGAGTTAAACGTGGTGTAACGGCGCGTGCGCGCCACAAAAAAATTATCGCACTGGCCAAGGGTTACCGTGGCCGCCGTAAGAGTGTATACCGCATCGCCAAACAAGCAGTAATGAAGGCCGGTCAATATGCTTACCGTGACCGTCGTCAAAAGAAACGCCAATTCCGTGCGCTGTGGATTGCACGCATCAACGCGGCCGCTCGTGAAGTTGGCCTGAAGTACAGCACTTTCATGAACGGCCTGAAGAAGGCTCAGATCGAAGTCGACCGCAAGGTTCTGGCTGATCTGGCTGTTTTCGACAAGCCGGCATTTGCCGCTCTGGCTGTACAGGCCAAAGCCCAACTCGCCGCCTGATTGTAAGCGTGTTAAAAAAGGGAGGCTCGTGCCTCCTTTTTTTTCGGTGAAGCGTTAAAAACTCATGCAGAATCTTGATCAAATAGCACTAGACGCTGTAGCGGCCTTCGCTGCAACCGATGACCCCGATGCGCTCGAGCAGATCAAGGCGCGTTTTCTTGGTAAAAGCGGCCAGATTACGGAGTTGCTCAAGGGAATGGCCAGGTTGTCGCCTGAAGAGCGCAAGACAACCGGCGCAGCAATCAATCGCGCCAAGGAAGCCATTGAAGCATCGCTAGTGGCCCGTCGTGAAGCCATCCGACGTCTGGTACTTGAATCACGGCTGGCTGAGGAATCCTTTGATGTTACCCTGCCCGGCCGAGGCGAATCACGCGGAGGCCTGCATCCCGTCACACGCACGCTTGAGCGCATTGAAGCACTGTTTCGCTCGATTGGTTTTGAAGTCGCCGACGGCCCTGAGATCGAAGCTGACTTCCAGAATTTCACGGCACTGAACACGCCCGAAGATCACCCGGCACGCTCAATGCACGACACCTTCTATTTGCTGGATGAAAACGGCAAGATCGCCGAAGACATCCTGCTGCGCACGCACACCAGTCCGATCCAGGTGCGCTACATGCAGGCGCACGTCGCGAAATACGCCCACCTTGGGACGATGCCGGAAATTCGCATCATAGCGCCGGGGCGCGTCTATCGCGTCGACTCTGACGCTACCCACTCGCCAATGTTCCATCAAGTCGAAGGACTTTGGATCGGCGAGAGTGTGAGCTTTGCCGATCTCAAGGGTGTCATCGCCGATTTCCTGCGCCGCTTCTTCGAGAGCGATGATCTGCAAGTGCGCTTCCGCCCGTCCTTCTTCCCCTTTACCGAGCCTTCGGCCGAAATCGATGTGGCGTTCATAAGCGGCCCGTTGAAGGGGCGCTGGCTGGAAATCGCAGGCTGCGGCATGGTGCATCCAAACGTGCTGCGTCACGTCGGCATTGACCCCGAAAAATACCTCGGTTTCGCCTTTGGCATGGGCCTGGATCGCCTGACCATGTTGCGTTACGGGGTCAATGACCTACGCTTGTTCTTTGATGGTGATCTGCGCTTCCTGCGTCAGTTCGTTTGATGACTTTTGGTGATACGGATCTTCCATGAAATTCTCTGAATCCTGGCTTCGCCACTTCGTTAATCCGACCGTTTCAGGTGAGGAGTTTTCCCACCTCCTGACCATGGCCGGCCTTGAAGTTGAAGAAGAAGAAACCGTTGCACCCGCCTTTGACAGTGTTGTCGTCGCTCATGTGCTCGAGGTCAACAAACACCCCGATGCCGACCGCCTGAATGTTTGCCGCGTCGATATCGGTCGCAGCGAACCCCAACAGATCGTCTGCGGTGCGCCGAATGTTGTCCCCGGCCTCAAGGTGCCCTGCGCCCTGCCCGGCGCGAATCTGCCCGGTAACTTCAAGATCAAGGTCGCCAAGGTTCGTGGCATCGAGTCCGCGGGCATGTTGTGTTCAGCCAAGGAACTGTGCATCGCCGAAGATGCCTCAGGATTGCTCGTCCTGCCGGCCGACGCGCCGGTAGGCCAGGACATCCGTACCTACCTTGATCTCGATGACCGCCTGCTGACGCTGAAACTCACCCCGAACCGCGCTGACTGTCTGTCGCTCTCCGGAGTGGCGCGTGAGGTTGCCGCATTGACCAGCACGCCGGCCAGTTACCCCGACGTGCTTGAAACACCGGTCAGCATCGCCGACAAGCGTGAAATTGTGCTCGATGCGCCGGAGGCCTGCCCCCTCTACTGTGGTCGTGTGATCAACGGCGTCGATGCGAAAGCCCCCACGCCCGATTGGATGAAGCGCCGGATCGAGCGCAGTGGTATCCGTTCGATTTCCGCACTCGTTGACATCACCAATTACGTTATGCTCGAGTTGGGGCAACCCCTCCATGCCTTCGACAACACCCGGATTGAAGGCGCCATCCATGCCCGAATGGCGAGCAAGGGTGAAAACATACTGCTGCTCAACGAGCAAACGCTGGAACTTCAGAACGATGTTCTGTTGATCGCCGACGACAAACGTCCGCTAGCGATGGCTGGCATTATGGGTGGTGAGGATAGTGGCATCACGCTTGACACCCGGGAAATATTCCTTGAATCGGCCTTCTTTTCGCCCAAGGCAATTGCCGGCCGCGCCCGCCGCTACAGCTTCGTATCGGATGCCTCACATCGATTCGAGCGCGGCGTCGATTTTGGCGGAACGCGACGTGCGCTTGAGCGTGCAACCCAACTCATACTCGAGATCTGTGGCGGACAGGCTGGCCCCTTGTGCGAAGCTGAAGCCCGCTTACCCCAGAGACAACCGGTCCGTCTGCGTCTGGCGCGGGTTGCCAAAGTCCTTGGGGTCACTTTCTCTGCAAAGCAAATCAGCGGACTGCTGGCTCGTCTTGATCTGGACTTCAAGCATGAGGAGGATGATTTTATTATCACGCCCCCGAGCTATCGCTTCGATATCGAAATCGAAGAAGACCTGATCGAAGAAATTGTCCGCTTGTATGGCTATGACAACATTCCTTCTTTTGCACCGCGCGCGATGCTTTCGATGCTCCCGCAAACCGAAGATGTGCGCCCGCTGAGCAGGGTTCGTCAGATCCTTGCGGATAGAGGCTATCAGGAAGTTGTCAACTACGCATTTGTCGAAGAGGCCTGGGAAGGTGATTTTGCGGCAAATTCAGCCCCCATTCGTCTCGCCAACCCCATCGCCAGCCAGATGAGCGTCATGCGCTCGACACTGATCAGCGGCCTGATCGCCAATGTCGTTACCAACCTCAAACGCAAGCAGAATAGAGTCCGTGTGTTTGAAACGGGCCGTTGCTTCTTCAAGGATACGGCAGGTGTGCCGGTCGAGGGCTTCCACCAACCGTGGAAACTCGCTGGCTTGGCTTACGGCAATGCTCTCCCTGAACAATGGGGAAGCGCTTCACGCAATGTCGACTTTTTCGACATTAAAGGCGAAGTCGAACTGCTGCTGTCGCCAACTGTCGCCCGCTTCGAAAAAATGGCTCACCCTGCCCTGCACCCAGGCCGTAGCGCGCGAGTGACCGTTGATGGGAAGAGCATCGGTTTTATCGGTGAACTGCATCCGCAATGGCTCCAAAAATACGACCTGCCACTGACTCCGGTCGTATTCGAGCTGGATCTGGATGCAGTAAAACAGACTGCATTGCCGAAGCATGTGGAAGGATCCCGTCAGCCGCCGGCAATCCGCGACCTCGCCATTCTGGTTGATCAAAAACTTGAATTGCAGCAGCTTATTGATGGCATGACTGCCAATCGCCCAGCCCTTGTTCAGGACATTCGACTGTTCGATGTATACACCGGCAAAGGGATCAATCCTGGGGAAAAAAGTCTTGCATTTCGTATAGTTATGCAAGATACTCAAAGGACTTTGCAAGACGCGGAAGTCGATGCCGCAGTGCAACAATTAATCAATTATTTGCAGCATGCCTTCGCGGCACAGCTTCGCGTCTGACAGGGAAAAGACATGACGCTTACCAAAGCAGAACTCGCCGACTTACTGTTCGAAAAAGTTGGCCTCAATAAGCGCGAGGCCAAAGATATGGTCGAAGCCTTCTTCGAAGAGATCCGTAACGCGCTCGAGCGAGGTGACGGCGTAAAGCTCTCGGGGTTTGGCAATTTCCAGTTACGCGACAAACCGCAGCGCCCAGGCCGAAATCCAAAAACGGGTGAAGAAATTCCGATCACTGCGCGACGCGTTGTTACTTTCCATGCCAGCCAAAAACTGAAGGGCGAGGTGGAGCTCAGCTACGATGGAACCCAGTCCTAAAGATACCGGCAAGGAGCCTTTGCCACCCATCCCGGCGAAGCGCTACTTCACCATTGGAGAGGTTAGCGAACTCTGTGGTGTAAAGCCGCACGTCCTGCGTTATTGGGAGCAGGAATTCACCCAGTTGAAACCTGTCAAACGCCGCGGCAACCGGCGTTACTATCAGCATCATGAAGTCCTGCTGGTGCGCCGTATCCGTGAGCTTCTCTACAGTCAGGGTTTCACCATCAGTGGCGCGCGTAATCGTCTGGATGATGCGAGTGTCGACGCAAACCCCGCCGTTCTAACCCCGGAATTGCTCCACGTCGAACTGTTGAACATCGCAGAAATGCTCCGAATCAGAGACAAACCAGAGAGAGATGGTTTATAATCCTGCGCTGTCGGGGCGTAGCGCAGCCTGGTAGCGCACTTGCATGGGGTGCAAGGGGTCGAAAGTTCGAATCTTTTCGCCCCGACCAATAGATTCAAGCAGTTAGCCAATCCTTAGGGGTTGGCTTTTTGCTTTCTTGGGTTGGATTTCTTCTATACCCAAACATTTTTTACGGTGCCACACAGTGTTGCGCTGTTACAACACCGCAAAAAAATCCGGCCATTGTGGCGATGTAACCCCCATTAACTACTGGAATCCCGGCAGTTTTCTATCTGACGGACTTTCTGCGTCGCTCAACGGATAGGCGTCCGCCACATACGCCGGGCCTTTCATGACGCGAACGATGAAGGCTCCGAAGCTTACGGTGAGCAACACTATCCAATGAACGATCATCGCGCCGATGGCGAAAAAGTCGACAGTGGTGATCAACTTAATCCCTTCGGTCTCCGGCCACAGCGAGATCCGTACCACCAGTGATGGAAGAGCGATCATCAGGGTGCCCAGCAGGAAGGCAATTGGGACCAAACGAAGGATTTCCACTTCTACCCCAGAGGGAGCCTTCGCGAACCCCGGCAATTTAGAAAACCAGTTCATCTTAATACGCTCCGGTGGTTGAACAATGTCATGGAGTGCTGGTGTAGACCAAGTGTTGGTATGAGGGTTCGCTTTTTAGTGGGCAGGGTTCAGGCGTAATCTCAAAGGAACTGAAAACCAGCGCACTCTGTCTTAGAACAATCATTGGTTGGTTGAACTCTAATCTTTGGAGAGGAGAGTAATGATGCGCACCCAACATGAAAATAGAACAGGCAGGAATCGTCGGCAGTTTGACCTAACGTCCATGTCACCCATCGGAGTTGATAGAAGATGGAAAAAAGATCAACGCTCGAACGTCGTGGATGAGGATGAGATGTACGACTCCGAAACGACAGAACCAGAAGATTACTGGGAACGGTTGTTCAGTATCCCATCTGAGGATTGCAAGTAGGGCGGTCGGTGGTGTAACAACATTCTGCCCCGCTTTGCCTCAGTTCCCTCAGGTGGCGGTATCATTCTGTTTAAACGGCGCAATTTCCGTAGTTGCTTGCCACGAAAAAACCAGAATAATCACACTGCGTTACAGTTTGATACCAAACCAAGTCAATGAAGCAACAGAAATTAGGCGCGTATTTCGATAAAATCCATTTCGTCAGATGAAATCATTTATCACATAACGAAAGGAAATTGTCATGAGTTTTGCCCACTTCGGTTTAGTCGTTTTGCTTTTTGCGATCGTAATGTTGCCCCGCATACTGGCCATACATTTCGGCACTACCGGCAATTTGGAACCTGCGGAATATGATCACCGTTAAGCAGCGGTTTTGCTCTGCCTAGATTTTTTTATTGTTACAACGTTATCAGCGCCACTTGTCAGCAGCTCCAACCGTTTGCCAAGAAGGTATCAAGCGTCAGCCATAGCCCGTTCGTGCGCTGGCGCTGATAGGTTCGCTTGATGCGGTCGGTCCTGTTCAACGTGATTAAGCGTCGTTCAAGAGTCCCGCCAGCCACGCACAATTCGCCCACCCGGCATAGCGTCAAAGCACGATCCATCCGGCGGTCTTCGCCGATTCAGATACCCCAGCGTCAGGCAGATTGATTGATCACTTCTTTACTCCGTAATCGGATAGAACACGGTCACGTCCCTCATCTTTGCCGACTGCTTTTCCCTTCGAAAGACTTGGCCCCGTTCAGTTGGACAAAAAATCAACGGCGACAAGTGTAGCCCTGCGGTGTAGGGTTATTCACGGGGCCGCCGCCCGCTGGTTTATCAAGCGGGAGGCGAGCGGCCCGGTGGGTAACCCGGACATCATGCCGCGATCCTGTCGTGCGGCAGACCGGCGTAGTAGATCGTATCGGGCGTCTTGCCGTTAAGCGACTGATGTGGCCGGTGGGTGTTAAAGAAGTTCAGATACACGCCCAAATTGGTCTTGGCGGCGGAGACTGAATCGTAAGCTGGCGGCCTTGATCGGTATTGAAAATCCCAGGTGAGCGGATCGTTACTGCCGTGACTATCGCACTTTGCCCACTGCGCCATGACTTCAACCGTCAGCGGTCCGCGATAACCGACGCCGTGAACATGTCTTGTGAAGCTACGCAACGCGTACCTCTCGGTACGACCGGAGAACCCGAGACGTCGCCGCTCGGCTGAATACTGCGCAATTCGAGTTGGCAGCGAGACCGCGCTCGTGACTCACTCCCCGGCCACGGCAGGGCAACCTCGATGAGCTTCCGGCTATCCAGCTTGGCATCGATCATGGTCGTGTTCAGCGAGCGGTGACGCAGAACATCAGCCACTTCTTTGAGCGAAGATCCGCCCGTCAGGAGTCGATTGGCCATCGTATGGCGCAGGAGATGCGAACGGGTGTAGGGCAACCCGGCGCGTGCGTAGGCTTGGCGAATCGCTTTCCGCACAAGATCGGGGCCGACAGGCAATCCACGCGGCGCGTTGTGACGCACGAAGACGGCGCGACTGTCTGTCTTGGGGCGTTCATGCTGCAGGTAAGCGGCGATAGCCTTGCCGGTGGCTATCGGCAGTGGCATCACATCATCTCGGCGACTCTTGGTGTGACGCAGCGTGATCGTGCCATCGCGCCAGTTGATGTCGTCGAGGCCGATTCGAGCGACCTCGCCTCTTCGTAACCCGAGATCAAGCGCGCAACGCACAATGGCGTCGGCGCGCCGCATGGAGCGACCGGGTTGCCCGAGCGCGCCCACAAGTTGTTCCACCTCTTCGGCCGTCAGGGATTTGGGGAGCGATGGCTGTTGCCAGTTGGCGGGGTAGGACAGTACACCAATCAGCCCATGCACCGCATCGCGATGCACGGTAGCGGAAGTAACCGCGCAACGATGCGACGACGGTTCCGGCATTGACCGGCTTGCTGTAAAGCTTGGCTTGCTCTGCGAAGAAGCAGCGTACATGGTCGGGTTTGATCGCCGATATCTTGACGGGGCCATCGCCAAACTGAGAAGTCAGTAGCCGACCGACAATCCGCAGAGCCATGCTCCGAGTCTGGGGCGCCAGGCCGCGCACGTGATCCATGTACTCGTCGTAGCGATTCAGTTCCTTGTCCGCTGGACTCAGCTTTGCCTTCGGCCGAGCAATGATACTTCTGGGATGTGATTTGAATTCCATGATGGTCTCCTTATGTGGGACCACCACTGCATCCATCCGCAAAAACTATGTCCAGATTTACGCCAAGCTACTACACCGAATTCCTTGCTACAATTGACCTGAAAGGCCGTCGCGAACACTGACTGTACATAGCGACCCTTTGCCGACTGATGCTATACGGAAGCCGACTGACTGGTTGCATTCGCTAAGCAGCGGCTACCCAACGGTGACTACCGCTCATTTTTTACAGCGCTTTTATACCGCATCCACTAGCATCCCTGAAAACTCGTTTTTGGATGCTCCATGAACAGCACGTCGGAGAGGGTGACATGTTCTCCTCTCGCTTGATTTACAAACACTTATGTTCCGAAGGGTACCCGACCGCTTCGCTCTTCCTCGTGGCTGCAACATTCCTCGTTGCCCCACTGCGATCGTTTCTGGATCTATCGAACGTGGCACTGCTCTATGTCTTGGGCGTCGTCCTGGCCGGGGCACGCTATGGTCGGGGCGTTGCGATCTTCGCTGCGTTATTCGGTTCGCTCCTTTTCGCTTATGTATTCGTTCCGCCCCATTTCTCATTAGCGATCACGGATGTTCAATATCTGTTGTCCGCCGTCATCATGCTGGTGGTCGCGCTTCTTGTGGGACACCTGACCGCCAATCTTCGCGCTCACGTAGAACTTGTGGAAGCCCAGGCAACCCAGACCAAATCCCTGTATGAGTTCGCCAGGCAACTGACGGCCACACGGTCGAGCGAAGCGGTCATCGAAACAGGTTTGCGCTCTTTGGCGCAAACTACTGGCGCACAGCACGCACGTTTTGTGACACCCGAAGAGTTCAATTCGTCGAACGATCAGGCCAACGGATCTCTCATCCTGTCCGGCATCGAACGCAAGCGCCTCGTGATCCGCCCGCTTGAATCGACGACCAGTGTGATGGCCGTTTTGCCACTGCTGACGCTGGACGCGGAACAGGGAATCATCTGTTTCCAGATCGATAGCGCCCAGGTCGATACCACGTCGCAACGAGAATTCCTGGAAACGATCGGTTCGCTGATCGCCGTGGCCCTGGAGCGGACACATTACCTGGAAATGGCACGTGACATCGAAGTACGACATGCCGCCGAGAGCCTGCGCAATACGATCCTTTCGTCCCTGTCGCACGACATTCGCACGCCATTGACTTCCCTGGTCGGCACGGCAGACACCCTGATGCTGGCGCATGTGCTGCCGCCCGAGCGGCAACGCTCCCTGCTGCGCAGCTTGCGCGAGCAAGCACTGTCCATTCACCAGTTGGTCAACAACCTTCTCGACATGGCGCGGCTTCAATCCGGCTCTGTCGAGTTGAATCTGGCCTGGCAACCCATCGAGGAAGTCGTTGGCGCAACGCTCCAGCAGATCCGGTCAGTGGCCGAAACCAGGTTGATCGAGGTCAGCATCGAAAGGGATCTGCCGCCCCTGAAGATTGACGCCACCCTGATGGAACGGGCACTGTGGAATCTTCTTGAAAACGCGGTCAAATATTCGCCGGCGGACACACCGATTGAACTGAATATCCGGCAAATTGACGGCGACATCGACATCGTGGTCTGCGACCGTGGCCCCGGCTTGCCGAGCGAAGATATCGAATCCCTTTTCGGCCTTTTCCAGCGCGGCCAATCCGAATCCAGCGTCCCTGGCGCCGGGATCGGGCTGGCGATTGTGAAGAGCATCGCTGACATTCATCAGGGAAAGCTCTGGGCCACGCCGCGCAACGGTGGCGGAAGCTGTTTCCATATCTCGTTGCCGGTCGGCCAGCCACCCGACATCAATTTTGGGGAGGAAACATGAGCGAACCCGAACGCATCCTCCTGATCGAAGACGACAAACGGATTCGGGAATTCGTCACTTCAGCGCTTGAAGCCGAGGGCTATCAGGTCTTCGAGGCCGGGACCGCCGCCTGGGGGGCATCCGAGGCAGCCAAGCAGAAGCCGCATCTGATCATGCTCGATCTGGGATTGCCCGATCGCGATGGCGTGGATTTCATTCGCGATTTTCGCGGCTGGTCCTCGGTTCCGGTCCTGATCATTTCCGCCCGAACCGAAGAAAAAGGGAAAGTCGAAGCGCTCGATGCCGGCGCGGATGATTATCTGACCAAGCCCTTCGGCGTCCACGAACTGCTGGCCCGGGTTCGTGCCTTGCTGCGCCGCGCGCCGAACCGGCATCTCGAAAGCGATCCGGTCATCACCTTTGGCGAGTTCACCATCGACTGCATCAGCCGCACCTTGAGCCGGGAAGGCGAACCGATAAAACTCTCCCAGATCGAGTATCGGCTATTGCTGGCGATGGTCGGAAACCCCGGACGGGTGCTCACCCACCGCCAGTTGCTGATCCAGGTCTGGGGCGGGCAAGCCGCCGACAACAACGAGTATCTGCGCGTCTATGTCGGCCACCTGCGCCAGAAGATCGAAGCCAATCCCGCCCAGCCGCGCCATATCCAGACCGAAATTGGCGTCGGCTACCGTTTTCAACCCTGATGTTCCCTCACCACTGAAAATCATGCACATCGTTGTCTGTATTAAACAGGTTCCCGACAGCACCCACATCCGGGTGCATCCGGTGACCAACACCATCATGCGCCAGGGCGTACCGGCGATCATCAACCCCTACGACCTGTTCGCGCTCGAAGAAGCCCTGCGCCTCAAGGACCAGCATGGCGGTCGTGTCACCGTCATCACCATGGGGCCACCGCAGGCGGCCCCCGCCTTGCGCAAGGCGCTGTCCTTCGGCTGCGACGATGCGGTGCTGATCACGGACAAGGCTTTTTCCGGCGCTGATACGCTGGCGACATCCTACGTGCTGGCCTCCGCGATCAAGACCCTGAGCGCCGAAAACCCGGTCGATCTCGTCTTCACCGGCAAGCAGACCATCGACGGTGATACCGCACAGGTTGGCCCCGGCATCGCCAAGCGCCTCGAGCTGGAACTGCTGACCTACGTGTCGCGGATCAACGCGGTCGATCTGGCCGACCGTCGCATCGTCGTCGAACGCCGGGCCGAAGGCGGCGTGCAGGTTCTGCAGACCCGCCTACCGGCGTTGATCACCATGCTCGAAGGCAGCAACGAACTGCGCTTCGCGACCGCGCCGAACATGTTCCGTGCGGCTCGCGCCGAGATTCGCCACTGGGACCGGACTTCGGCCGGTATCGAGGACCTCAAGCTCGTCGGCCTCAAGGGTAGCCCGACCATCGTCAGCCGCGTATTCGGCCCAACACCACGTGCCGAGAAGTCGGTGCAGATCCCCTTCGATCCTAGCGATCCCGACTCGGCCTGCGAAGCCTTGCTGGAAAAAGTGCTGGCCGAATCGCCCCGCGTAAAAAAAGAACTCGCCCAGCGTCTGCCTTGGTACCAGGAAGATTGATCGGAGAACATCATGAGCGAAACCAAAACAGCCAAACCGATCAAGAAACGCAAGATCAAGCTCGATGAAAACCTGCTCGCCTACCGCGGTGTCTGGGTTTTCATCGAAAGCGAACGCGGTCACGTCCACCCCGTTTCCTGGGAGCTGATGGGCCAGGGCCGCTTACTTGCCGACCAGCTGGGCGTAGAACTCTGCGCCGTCACGATGGACGCCCCCGGCCCGACGCTCGATGCACACTGCAATTCGGCCTTCCACTTCGGCGCCGACCGTTGCTACCGTATCGCCAGCACGGTGCTTGCCGATTACCGCAACGTCCCCTTTACCAGGGCGCTGACCGATCTGGTCACCACGTACAAACCGGAAATCCTGCTGCTCGGCGCGACGACGCTCGGCCGCGATCTCGCCGGCTCGGTGGCGACCACGCTGAGAACCGGCCTCACCGCCGACTGTACCGAACTGGCCATTGATCCCGAAGACCGTTGCCTGCTCTCGACGCGGCCAACCTTCGGCGGCAGCCTGCTGTGTACCATCGTCACACTCAACTATCGGCCACAGATGGCAACCGTTCGCCACCGTGTGATGCCGATGCCGGAGCCGCAGCCGGAACGCACCGGCCTGATCGTCGACTTCGACCCGTGCCTGATCGAGACGGATATCGTCACCAAGATTCTGGAATTCATCCCGGACGAAATGCGTGACAAGCCACACCTGCCCTACGCCGAAATCATCGTTTCCGGCGGCAAAGGATTGGGCAAGGCGGATAACTTCAAGCTCGTTTGGGATCTGGCGCACGTGCTCGGAGCCGAGGTTGGCGCGTCGCGCGCGGCGATCCACGCCGGCTGGATCTCGGCAGATCGTCAGGTCGGGCAGACCGGCAAGACCGTACGCCCGGCACTGTATATCGCTGCCGGCATCTCAGGTGCCATTCAGCACCGGGTCGGCATGGAGGGCGCGGATTGCATCATCGCGCTCAACAACGATCCGAACGCCCCGATTTTTGATTTTGCCCACTACGCCATCGTGGGCGACTGCAACCAGATTCTGCCGGCGCTGACGCGCACCTTCGGAAAGTATCTGGGCAAGCCGCAAAAGGAAGCCGCATGAGCGAAAAATTCGATGTCATCGTTGTCGGCGCCGGCCCGGCCGGCAACGCGGCCGCCTACACCTTGGCCAAAGCCGGACTGAAGGTACTGCAACTGGAGCGCGGTGAATATCCCGGATCCAAAAATGTGCAGGGGGCTATTCTTTACGCCGATGCGCTGGAACGCCTGATTCCCGACTTCCGCGATTCCGCCCCGCTGGAACGACACATCATCGAACAGCGCCTGTGGATGATGGACAAACACTCGTTCATCGGTACGCACTATCGCTCCGACGATTTCAACAAGGAACCGTACAACCGCTACACCATCATCCGCGCGCGTTTCGACAAATGGTTCTCCGAACAGGTGCAGAACGCCGGTGCGCTGGTCATTTGCGAGATGACCGTCAAGGCGTTGTTGCGCAACGACCAGGGCCGCGTCATCGGTGTTGAGGTCGAACGCGAGGACGGCAAGATCCACGCCGATGTGGTGATTCTCGCCGATGGCGTCAATTCGCTGGTCGCCACGCAGGCCGGGCTGCGCAAGGACATTCAGGCCGCCAACATGGCGCTGGCGGTCAAGGAAATGATCTTCCTGCCCAGGGAAACCATCGAATCGCGTTTCAACCTGAGCGGTCAGGCAGGCGTCGTCATCGAGATGATGGGTAGCATTACTGAAGGCATGGTCGGCACCGGATTTCTCTATACCAACAAGGATTCGCTGTCCATTGGCATCGGCGGAATGCTCTCCGACATGAAAGCGCAACGCACAACCCCGGTCGAGCTGCTCGAACGCCTGAAGGCGCATCCGTCGATCGCGCCGCTGATCGCCGGCGGCGAGATGCGCGAATACGCGGCGCACCTGATTCCGGAAGGTGGCTACAAGGCGCTGCCCCAACTTTACGGCGACGGCTGGCTGATGGTCGGCGACTCGGCCGGCTTCGTCAATTCCGTACACCGCGAAGGCTCGAACCTGGCCATGACATCCGGGCGACTGGCGGCGGAAACGCTGATCGAACTGTTGCAGGCCGGCAAAGAGCCCAGCACCAACAATCTGAGTCGCTACAAGTCCAGGCTGGACGACAGCTTCGTCATGAAGGACATGAAGAAGTACCAGAAAATTCCCGAAACGCTGCACAAACAACGGCAGTTCATCAACGACTATCCGCCCTTGCTCAACGACGCCGCGCACAAATTCCTGACCGTCGACGGCCGCGACAAGCGCAGCAAGGAGAAGGAAATCATTGCCTCCTTCGTCAAACGCCGCTCACTCTTCGGTTTGCTCGGCGATGCCTATCGCCTGTGGCGCGCTACCCGTTAGGACTACACACCATGATCAAAGTTGAAGAAAAACTCTTCCAGAACCGCTACCGGGTCGATGCCGACTTGCCGCATATTCGCATCAAGAATGAGTCCGTATGCAACGAGCGTTGCCCGACCCAGCAATGCACCGTCTGCTGTCCGGCCGGCTGCTGGACCTTCGAAGACGGCAAGATCGGCCTGATGATCGACGGCTGTCTCGAGTGCGGGACCTGCCGTGTGGTTTGCGATGAGTTCACAAACGTTGACTGGAACTATCCGCGTGGCGGATACGGCATTCTCTTTAAATTCGGCTAAATCGGGAGGCCGTTGCGATGGATAGCGTCAGACGTTTTCTGGCTCATGCAATTGCGCTCGAGTCGTCAGCCGCGGGGCGTTATGACGAGCTCGCGGCCGCGATGGAATCTCAGGGAAGTGTTGAGGTGGCCCGGTTTTTTGAGCAGATGGCCGGATATTGTCGGCAGCATCTCGAAGACGCGCAGGCACGCGGCGGTTTCCGGCACCTCCAACCCCTCGTCGACGGTTACGATTGGCGCCCTGGCGAAAGCCCGGAGGAAGCCGGTTGGGAGGGTGTTGATTGTTTCATGGACGTCTCAACCGCAGTCTCACTGGCGCTTGCCTGCGAAGAGAGCAGCGAATCGTACTATCGCCGGATAGCCACAGAGTCCGATGATCCGGTCGTTCGGAAAATGGCCGCCGAGTTTGCCGAAGAAGAAGCCGGGCATGCTTATGTTTTACGCGCCCGATTCCCTTCCGGGCCGGGAAGCAGCGCAACAATGTAAGCGGCGCTTGGCGAGACGATGACTTTCGGGTAGCGTTGCCTCTCTCGCTCTTGGCAACCTCGATGCTCACCCTGAAAATACTCCTCGTTGAAGACGAACAGGCCATTGCCGACACGCTGATCTACGCACTGGGCAGCGAAGGTTTTTCCGTCCGCCATTTGATGCTCGGGCGCGAAGCCTTGCCCGCGCAACGGGAAACGCCCTTCGACCTGATCATCCTCGATGTCGGCCTGCCGGACACCACCGGCTTCGAAGTCCTCAAGCAGTTGCGCGCCCATCCCGAGGGACGCGACGTTCCGGTAATCTTCCTCACCGCCCGCGCCGAAGAAATCGACCGCATTCTCGGCCTGGAACTCGGTGCCGACGACTACGTAACCAAGCCCTTCTCGCCGCGCGAAGTGGCCGCCCGCGTGCGCGCCATCCTGCGCCGCGAAGCGCGCTTCCGCACCAGTAACGGCACCGCTCCTGATCCCATTTGGCAGCACGAAGCGGATGCCCTGCGCATTGCCTTCCACGGCCAGCTGCTCGACCTCACGCGCTACGAATACCTGCTGCTGGCGCTATTGCTTTCGGTACCCGGCCGCGTCTTCACGCGCGAGCAGATCATGAACCGCGTCTGGGCCAATGCCCCCGACACCGCCGACCGCAGCGTAGACACCCACATCAAGACGCTGCGCGCCAAGCTTCGTGCCATCGACCCGACGAACGAGCCGATCATCACTCACCGCGGCACCGGCTACGCTCTCGCCGCATGAAGCTCTGGGCGCGGGTTTTTCTCGGCTATTTCCTGATCGTCGGGCTCTCCGGCTGGTTCCTGCTGCGCGTGTTCGTTTCCGAAGTCAAACCCGGCGTGCGCGATGCGGTGGAAGACGTGATGGTCGATACCGCGCAACTGCTGGCCGAACTCGCGCGCGACGACCTGCTGGCCAACCGCCTGCCGAACGGCCGCTTTGCGCAGAGCGTCGAGGCCTATCGCCAGCGCCCGGTCAAGGCAACGATCTGGGGACTGGAAAAACAGACACTGGATTTTCGCATCTACGTCACCGATGCTGAAGGCGTGGTGCGTTACGACTCGGAACACAAGGCCGTTGGCGAAAACTTTGCCGACTGGCGCGACGTGTACCGCACCCTGCGCGGCGAATACGGCAGCCGATCCACCCGCGACGACCCGGAAGACAGCACCAGTGGCGTCATGCACGTCGCCGCCGCGGTTCAGGACAAGAACCGCATCATCGGCGTCGTTACCGTCGCCAAACCCTCGCGCACCTTGGCCCCGATCATCGCCCGCGGCGAGCGTACCGTCCTGCGCCAGGGGCTGCTTCTGCTCGGCGCAACGCTCCTGATCGGTGGCCTGTTCACCGCCTGGCTCACCGTCTCGATGGGGCGACTGGTACGCTACGCCCGCCTGCTCGCTGCCGGCCAGCCCGCCGAACCGCCCTCGCGCGGGCGCGACGAAATCGGCGAACTCTCCCGCGCGCTCGCCCAGTTGCGCAATGAAGTTGACGGCCGGGCCTACGTCGAACACTACGTCCAGCATCTCACGCACGAAATGAAAAGCCCGCTCGCCGCCATTCGCGGTGCCGCCGAACTGCTCGCCGAGAGCGACCTGCCGGACGCCGAGCGCCGCCGCTTCACCGCCAACGTTCAGGTCCAAAGCGAACGCCTGCAAACCCTGATCGACAAGCTCTTGCGTCTGGCTCAACTGGAACAGCAGCGCGAACTCGAAGCACCGGTCACGCTCAGTGTGCATGAGCTGTTTGCCGATCTTGAACAGGCGATGTCGGCACAGGCCGCACAGCGCAGAATAACCTTGTGCTTTGCCGCCGACCCGGCGCTGCAACTCAGCGGCGACCGTTTTCTGCTCAGTCTGGCATTGACCAACCTGCTCCAGAACGCGCTCGACTTCTCGCCGCCAGGCGGTACGGTCACCTGCACGGCAGAAGCCGACGCCACACAGGTGCGCCTCCGTATACAGGACCAGGGACCGGGCATCGCCGACTATGCCCGCGAATGCCTCTTCGAACGCTTCTTCTCACTCCCCCGCCCAGACGGCACCCCGAAAAGCACGGGTCTAGGGCTGCCGCTGGTGCGTGAAATAGCCATGCTTCATGGCGGCGAAATCAGGCTTGAGAACTCAGGCGACGGGGGTGCGGTCGCCATGCTGAGCATTCCTCCAAAGTCTGGAAGCGCAACCCGACCGGCAAAGCCCTAGGCGCCTTATGCAAGCTCTCTTTGTTCACGGCATGGGACGGACACCGCTTTCGGGCTGGTTGTTGCTTTACAGGCTTCGCGCTGCCGGGCTCAAGACAAACTCTTTCGGTTATTTGGCGGCGATCCACGATTTCTCGCGGATAGCGGCTCGACTGTCTTCTCGCGTGGCCGAGTTGTACCGCCACGGCGACTATGTCCTTATCGGGCATTCGCTCGGTGGCTTGTTGCTCCGTTCAGCGCTGGCCTCCCTGCCGCCGAACACCC
>JANNNT010000050.1:0-5220 GCA_031398685.1 Rhodocyclaceae bacterium
AGTTGCGACAGTTCGAGAAACGGCGAACCCGGATCGATCAGCGCATTGACGCGTTCGCGCGGCAGCAGCTTGCCGCGTGCGATGTGTTTCTGGCGCGCGGCTTCAGGGCCGCCGAGCGCGATTCTTTCGATCGTCTGGCGCAGGTCGGCAACGACCTTGCGCATCGCCTCGCCGTTGGCCTGAAAATCAGTATGGCCGGGATTGAGCCGAGTGGGCAGAACAGGCATCAGGCCCCCCCTGCTTCCACCCAACGCTCAGGTTGCCGCATCGGAGGCAAACGCTGCGCGCTCATTCAGTCCGCCGCGATCGCGCGGCCGATTACCAGCCGCTGAATGTCGTTGGCGCCTTCATAAATCTGACAGACGCGCACATCGCGATAAATCCGCTCGACCGGAAAATCGCTGACGTAGCCGTAACCGCCGTGAATCTGGATCGCGTCGGAACAGACTTTCTCGGCCATCTCGGAGGCGAACATCTTGGCCATCGACGCTTCCTTCAGACAGGGCTTGCCGGCGTCTTTCAACAGGGCGGCGCGCCACACCAACAGGCGGGCGGCGTCGAGTTGGGTGGCCATGTCGGCAAGGCGGAAACTGACGGCCTGATGCTCGATGATCGGCTGGCCGAAGGTTTCGCGCACCTTGGCGTACTTCACCGCCGCCTCAAAGGCGGCGCGCGCCATGCCGACGGATTGCGCGGCAATGCCGATGCGCCCGGCCTCGAGATTGGAGAGTGCAATCCGGTAACCCTCGCCTTCAGCGCCGAGCAAGGTACTCGCAGGCACGCGGCAGTTTTCGAAGAGAATCTGCGCCGTGTCGGAGGCGTGCTGTCCCATTTTCTCCTCGATGCGCGCAACGATGTAGCCCGGCGTATCGGTCGGCACGAGGAAGCAGGAAATGCCTTTCTTGCCTGCGGTTTTGTCGCTTACCGCAAACACAATGGCCACCTGCGCGTACTTTCCGGTGGTGACGAACTGCTTGACGCCGTTCAGCACGAAATCGTCACCGTCGCGGTCAGCCCGCGTGGTGATCGACGACGCATCGGACCCGGTGTGCGGTTCGGTCAGGCAGAAACACCCCAGCTTCTCGCCGCGCGCCAGCGGCTTGAGCCAGGTTTCCTTCTGCGCATCGGTGCCGTACTTCAGCGTGATGCCGCAGACCAGCGAGTTTTGCACGCTGACGATGGTCGACGTTGCGCCGTCGCCGGCCGCAATTTCCTCGAGCGCCAGCACCAGCGACAGGTAGTCCATGCCGGCGCCTCCCCACTGCTCGGGCACAACCATGCCGAGCGCACCCAATGCGCCGAGTTCGCGCAGCGCCTCGGCCGGAAAGGTGTGATGGCGATCCCATTCGCCGGCAAACGGAACCAGCCGTTCTTGCGCGAACGTGCGCAACGCGTCGCTGATCATTTCCTGTTCAGTCGTCAGAATCATCGGCTGGCCTCCGGCGAGAACGTGTCCATTACAAAAAACTACGCCGTTTCACCAAACAGCTCGCGACCGATCAGCATGCGGCGGATTTCCGAGGTGCCGGCGCCGATCTCGTAGAGCTTGGCGTCACGCCACAGGCGGCCCACCGGGTAGTCGTTGACGTAGCCGTTGCCGCCCAGGGCCTGGATCGCCTCGCCAGCCATCCACGTCGCCTTCTCGGCGGCGTAGAGAATGGCGCCGGCGGCGTCCTTGCGTGCGCTCCCGCCCGCACCGCCCCCACCGCCAACCCGGTCGCAAGCCTGACCGACGGCATAGACGTAGGCCCGGCAGACGTTGAAGGTGGTGTACATGTCGGCGATCTTGCCCTGCATCAGCTGGAACTCGCCGATCGCCTGCCCGAACTGCTTGCGCTCATGCACGTAGGGCAAGACCGCGTCCATCGCCGCGGCCATGATGCCGAGCGGCCCGCCGGCCAGCACGACGCGTTCGTAGTCGAGGCCGCTCATCAACACCTGCACGCCACCGTTGAGTGTGCCAAGCACGTTTTCCTCGGGTACTTCACAGTTATCGAAAAACAGCGGATAGGTGTTGGAACCGCGCATGCCGAGCTTGTCGAGTTTGGCGCCGCAGGAAAACCCCTTCATCCCCTTCTCGACAATGAATGCCGTGATGCCTTTCGCTCCGGCGTCGATGTCGGTCTTGGCATAGACGACCAGGGTATCGGCATCGCCACCATTGGTAATCCACATCTTGGCGCCGTTCAGCACAAAACGGTCGCCTTTTTTATCGGCGCGCAGTTTCATGCTGACCACGTCGGAGCCGGCATTCGGCTCGGTCATGGCGAGCGCACCGACGTGATCGCCCGAGATCAGCTTGGGCAGGTATTTTTCCTTCTGCGCCGCAGTCCCATTGCGATGGATCTGATTCACGCAGAGATTGGAATGTGCGCCGTAGGAGAGACCCACGCTGGCCGACGCCCGCGAGACTTCTTCCATGGCGATGATGTGGGCAAGATAGCCAAGACTGCTGCCGCCGTATTCCTCGTCGGCCGTCATGCCGAGCAACCCCATGGCACCCAGTTTTTTCCAGAGGTCGGCGGGGAACAGGTTGTCGCGGTCGATGGCTTCGGCACGTGGTGCAATTTCGGTCGCCGCAAAGTTGCGAGCGGCGTGACGCAGCATATCGATGGTTTCGCCATGAGCAAAACCGAGACTCGGGTAGTCCATGTGCCCCACTCCTTATAGGTATGACTGGCGTGTCTCTTTCCTGCCGTTCATGACGGCAACTGCATTGGCTTTCGTCATCTCCCGCATTCCCCCGATACGGGCGCGAACCGAGGGATCAGAATCGGCGGCTGACGCTTAAGGCGCCAACGCCATTTAAGTTTACGTTGACGTTAACGTCAACAAATTTGCAAAAAAGCAAGCGTACGACGTCTTTTTACATCGAAGGTTCGACGGGATCAGCCGCATTTTGTGCCTCTCGAGCCGACAGCAGGGTCTGACACTGCAACTCGAAGGCACTTACTTCCTGCAATATGGCCTCAATGTCCTCGCGCTGTTGCATTAGCACCGCCTTGCGCAGGGCAAGGCCGTTGAGAAACTCGGTGAGCTGGGTGTCCTTGTCGAGCGCTGTGTCGTACATCCCGATCAGATGGCCGATTTCGGCCAGGCTGAAGCCGAGTCGCCTGCCACGCAGCGCGAGTTTGAGGCGGGTCCGGTCGCGGCGCGTAAATACCCGGGTCCGTCCTTCCCGATGCGGTGAAATCAGGCCATGATCTTCGTAAAAGCGGATCGTGCGCGGCGTAATGCCAAATTCGCGCGCCAGATCGGAAATGCTGTAGGTTGCGGGATGTTTGTCCACCGGTGGCCTGTCTGATATTGGTTTGAGCGCTGCTTTTCGGAAATGAGGCGCCGTGCAACCGGGCGCTCCTGAACGGGCAAGTTTATAGATTCCGGAAGGTTTTACAATCCGCTGCGGTGGCGCCGAGTCGTGACACAACGGTGACACAGGCGTGACATACCCGTGCCATGGATCGACGGACAGAAAATACAAGCGCATCAAAGGATTTTTGACCGCTCCACCACAGTCAACGTAAGAACCCATTTCTTCTTCCTTAATCCGGAGGCGCCATGCAAATCGAGAACAGTGTCTTTCTGATCAGTGGAGCCGGTTCTGGCCTGGGCGAGGCGACGGCCAGAATGATCGTTGCGGCGGGTGGTCGTGTTGTTATCGCCGATGTCAATCGCGAGGGAGGTGAGGCATTGGCCGCCGAGCTTGGCGCAAATGCCCGGTTTGCCCACACCGACGTCAGCAATGAAGCAAGCGCCCAAGGCGCCGTCGATTTGGCTCTAGGCCAGTTTGGCGCGTTGCATGGCCTCGTCAACTGTGCCGGCATTGCACCGGCCGAAAAAGTTGTCGGACGAGACGGTCCGCACCGCCTTGAATCGTTTGCCACGGTCATACGGATCAATCTGCTGGGGACTTTCAACATGCTCCGTCTGGCGGCGGTCGCCATGGGCCAGAACGAACCTGATGCCACTGGCGAGCGCGGTATGATAATCAACACGGCCTCGGTCGCAGCTTTTGAAGGGCAGAGCGGGCAGGCCGCGTATGCGGCATCCAAAGGTGGCGTTGTGGCGATGACCTTGCCGATCGCCCGCGAACTGAGCCGCAGCGGCATCCGGGTCAATAGCATTGCGCCGGGGGTCATGGAAACCCCCATGATCGCGGCCATGACTGCTGAGGTTCAGGAGTCGCTGGGGAAAATGATTCCCTTCCCCGCCAGGCCCGGCAAGCCCTCCGAATTTGCCGCACTTGTTCGCCATATCGCCGAAAACAGCTACATCAACGGTGAAGTCATTCGCCTTGATGGCGCCTTCCGCATGGGTATCAAATAGTTTAGCGGGGTGTTATTGCCCATGATCACCTCCTATGGCCGCTTTGCGGCAGCAAGGCGCTAGAAGTGACATTGGCTTCGGCTGTGCGACTCAACCGCCTTAGAACCGAACTCTTCTCTTCAGGGGGTCGAACATACTTCCCGTTGGGAGAATATGCATTCTTATGTCGCTCGCTTTGGCCATGGGACCATCGTCATCGATGATGCGTGACCTGCGGGCGTCGAATATTTTCACGTAGTGGCTACCTATCACTTCCCACATGCCATCCGGACGCACCAGCAATGCCGTTTCTTCGTCAATACCTACTCCAATTAACTGAGGATGGTCAAGAATTGCACTTATCAGACGATTGTATCGAGCGCGACGCATGAAGTGCTGATCGACAATAGCCCCCTTAAAAAAACCAAAACCCTCGGAAACATCATGCATTCCCCGTGCAATGTTCTGTAATTCCTCCTCCTCGGGGCTTCTTGGCGTTCGCCGCTTTCCTGTCAGCATGACGCTCGACATCACTGAAGCGCCTGCTGAGGCACCTCCGATAACCGAACCCTCTTTATAGCGACGATATATGCTTTCAAGCGCCCTGGCCGGCAACAGTCCAACCGCATACTAAACCCAATGACTCTGCTCACTGCACTGCTGCCGATCATAAATCAACGAGTGACTGGCTGTTCAGGGGCGGTGTCTGCCATGAAACAGAGATGGGGTAGAACGGCTGGAATCTGGTGCAGCGGCCGTTGGCTATGCACAAGGCATCAGGCAGCAAGTAGTCCTGAACGGCCTTTCCCCGAAGTTTTCAGGGTTGCTCAGGCTGGTGACTCTTCCAGACTGTATCCGGCCCTTCAGTTTTCACGAGCCACCGGTAGCGGACGACCCATACCGGAAGTAGCTAGA
>JANNNT010000091.1:0-10904 GCA_031398685.1 Rhodocyclaceae bacterium
AAAAGAGGCATCGGAAATTTCCTATCGGCTCCTCCGGTTCGGAGTAGCGCGGGTCGCGAATTGCTCCCGGGCAACGGCGGTGCGTTGCCCGCGAAGAACTTCCCCGAACGGAATTTTCTTCGCGGCATGGCCTGCAACAGCCGCGATGACTTAAGGCAGTTTGGCCGCGGTGATGTCGACCTTGGTGCCCTTGCTGACGCCTAGCCCCAAGGTTTTCACAAACGACACATGGTGACCACGCGTGGTGATGTTGTCATCGTGGACGCCGAAGCCGATGTTGTAGACGCCTCCAGCCTGCAATGCCTTGTCGTCACCGTTGGTCAAGCCGAGCGGACGAATCATGACCACCGTCCACACGCCGTCTTTCCAGCTGGCGATGGCGTTGTTGTCAGCCGCCGACCCCTTGGCATCCTCGCGACTCACGATGTAGTCGGGGATCATGTCGCCCTCTTTCCAGCCCGCAGTCGAATCGAATGGCACGGCGTTCTTTTCGCGAATCAGGAAGTGTTCCGCCTTGTACAGCTGGTCGACGGTAATTGACTTGTAGCCCACTTTATTTGCATCCCACATGAATTTCGGGGCGTGGGTCTTGGCATCGGCATTACCGGCGAACATGTTTACCCCGGCGTCGCTGTTGCGCCACTCAAGCACATAACCATCGTCGGCCATCCCGACGGCAAGACTGCGGTGGGCACGCCACTGAACAAGATCGACAAAGCCGCCGGCTGCCTTGATCTTGTTGATGTCCTCGACGCTCTTGCCGGTTTTCCAATCGGTGCCAACGGAGCGGCTTTCCAGCAAGTATTTGCGCACATCGGTTTTCTTGATCTCTTTCATCATCGGGTTGGCGTCGATCTCGGCCTTGGTAGACTGCTTGGACATGTCGCGCTGTCCATCGTGACAGGAAAGCCAGCACCCCTGATTGGCAAAACCGGGCACTTTGCCGTCGTCGATCATGATTGACATGCGGTCCTCGTAAATGCCCTGCATGTGGCGATCCTGAACGATTTTGTCGAGTTTCGGGTAGCCCCAGACTTTCCATTCCTTGCCATCGAAGCGCAGGTATTGATGCTCGGTTCCGGGGTAGGCATTCTGTGTTTTCCACTGGAAGCGCAGGTAGGCATTCTTGTCGTCGTACGCAGCCTGCACCTTGAGGTCTTTGTAGCCCTCCTTGCCCTTGACCGGCATCGGTTCCAGTGGCCCGGCCTGCACCAGCTTTTCGCCCATGTCCTTCTCGGCATCCGTTTCATCATGGCATGCGGTGCAGGCGACGCCGTTCTTCACCTTGGTTGCGGCCCCCTCATGCTTGTCGCTGATCAACCACTCGTACGAAGACTGCCCCGGATAAAACAGAGGAACATTGATCACCGGAATTTTCGACCAGTTGATCTTGGCCGGATCGGCCGCGAGCACCAAGCCACAGCCCAACGCCCCGATGACCCCGATCGCGGACAGCTGAACAATCATTGTTTTCGTCTTCATGGTAGCCCCCAGTTATTTTGCAGTTATACCGCCCCGTCGCGGTTGTGTTGAGGAGTGTAAGGAAATGACTAATCCCTCGACATCAGCAGGGGATTAATTGAGCCATAGGACATTTCCTACTCACGATGCCCTGTTCCCGAAAATCAGAAATCGGCGGGGTCCGCCAAGCCGTGGGCTACAGCGTAACGGATGAGCTCGGCGGTGTTGGCCAGATTCATTTTTTGCAGAATGTGGGTTTTGTGGGTGCTGATGGTCTTGACGCTCAGGGACAGTTCGATGCCAATCTCGGTTAACCCCCGCCCCAATACCAGCATGTTGAAAATCTGGTATTCCCGATCCGACAGGAGATTATGCGGTAACGGCTTCTGCGCGGGCCGGATGCCCCGGACCATCAGTTCCGCCACCTTGTCGCTGATATAGACCCCGCCGTTGGCTACCCGCCTGATCGCCAGGACCAGCAGATCGCCGTCACTCTCCTTGGTCACGTAGCCCATGGCGCCGGCTTGAAACGCACGCACCGCGTACTGCTCCTCGTGGTGCATGCTGAGAATGAGAATGGGGAGTTCAGGCTTCTCGGCCTTGATCATGTGAATCAGTTCCAGGCCGTTGCGTCCGGGCATGGAAATATCGAGAACGAGGACATCCCAATCCTTCTCGCGCACCTGCTGCATGACTTCCAGACCGTTGGCCGCCTCGCCGGCCGCGACGAGATCGTCCGTATCGGCCAGAATCTGTTTCAAGCCGTCACGGATGATGGCGTGATCGTCCGCCAACAAAACCTTGAGTTTTTCCATCATTGGCCTTCTTCCATTTTTCGCCCCGGAATAACAACTTCGATCAACGTGCCTTCGCCCGGACCCGTCGTAACGGAAAAACGCCCACCGAGAATCTGGGCCCGCTCGCGCATCCCGACCAGGCCGATATCGCCGAGTTTCCCCGGATCATGCACGAAGCCGAGTCCGTCATCCCTGATCGACAACGTCCACCCGTCGTCCTCCAAACCAAGCCGAACCTCGGCCTTCGTCGCATCGGCATGGCGCGCGATGTTGGTCAGCGATTCCTGCAGCACGCGAAACAGCGCCGTCGCCACGGCCCCGCCCTGCTCCGGATCGTCAGGCGGGAGCTCCAGCGTCACCGGCAAACCGGTACGCGCCGAGAACTGATCGACATACCAGCCCGCCGCCGCGGCGAAGCCGAGATCATCGAGCACCAAGGGGCGCAGTTCCGAGGAAATGCGCCGCACCGACGCGATGGTCTGGTCGATCTGCCCCTTGATCGAGCCGACCTTGTCGATCAACCCCTGTTGTTCGGGCCGCAAGCGCCCGCCAAGCCAGGAAACCTCCATGCGGATACCGGTGAGTAGTTGCCCCAACTCGTCGTGCAACTCCCGGGAAATCCGTGCCCGCTGTTCTTCTCGCACATTTTGCAGCGAAGCCGACAGCTCCTGGAGTTGGCGATTGGTCTCCAGCAACTCGCGCTCGGCACGCTGGCGTTCGGTCAAATCCCGGAAGACGGCGGTGAGCAGGATTTCACCGTGGAATGCCGTCGCCGACAAACTGAGTTCCACCGGAAACGCCTGCTCATCACGCAATAATTCGATGAAGCCCGAAAGGGCCAGCCCGGCCGGCGACCGCCAGCCCTCGTCCAGATAACGCAGAAGGTTCGCGCGTTGCGCTTCGCCCAGGCAGCAGGACAACACCTCGTCGATCTCTCTGCCCATCGCGTCCTCGGTCCAAATGCCGAACATCCGCTCTGCCGCGCCATTGAAAAGAACGACGCGCCGGGCGGAATCGACAGTGACGATGGCATCCCTGACGGATTGGACCATCTGCCGCAGTTGCTCGTCCCTCTCTTTCAACGCCGACTCCAGTACGCCTTTGCGCAGGAGATTTCTCACCATCAGGAAGGCGGTGGCCAGCACGAAAAGAAGCACGACGCCCACCCCCGCGGCCATTGGCGGCACGAGACGGCGCCAGGGGGTCAGCGCCGCCTTCTCATCAACCGCCGCACTGATGATCAGAGGGTATTTTTGGATCTGGCGGTAAGCGATGAACCGCTTGCCTTCAGCCAGCTCTTCACTGGCCTCAACGACACTACCTACCGGCAACAGGCGCAAATTCGCCAGCGCCGCAGGATTCGCGACGTTTTTGCCGAACATTTCTGCTTCATGGGGGTGACCGGCCAGGAGAACGCCTTCATGACTGAGCAGCTGGAATCGACTGACAAAATCAAAATCGATGCTGTCGTACAAGGATTCGAAGTACTCGATGCTGACCGCGGTCACCAGCACGCCGCGGAACTGCCCGGCAGAATCGAGCAGGCGCATGCTGACGTAATACGTCCATTGGCCGTCAACACGCGCTTTTTCCGGACGACTGATGAATATTTCATCGCTTCCGCCATCAACGAAGTGACGGAAGAATTCTCTGTCCTTCATGGGAAGTCGCTGGATAAAATCCGGCCGCGATGAATTAACGCCAAACCCCTGGCTGTCAATCAAAAATATCGATTTCACCGGCACCAGCCCGGTGCTACGTGCCCGAAGCAACAAGCGAACGGGAAGACTATCGAGCTCGAGGCGCAAGCCGAAATCATCAGAAAGGCGTTCGCGCGCACCGCGCATCGTCATCACCACGCCTTCGAACGTGCGCGCCGTCTGCTCGGAAAGAACCCGGGTCAAGCTGACAATTTCGCCCCTGGCGTGAGTCAGCTCTTTCTGGCGCAGATCCAGAATCAAGGCAATCGCCGAGATCACCGTCGCCAGGATCATCACGAATGACAGCACAAGCACCGCGCTCACCGATGGAATTTGCCGCAGTTGACCCTTCAAGCCAATCGATTCAAACACCAAACGCCCCCTGGAAGTTCGTGCCCGGAGGCGGGGCAAATCAGAAGGCGAAAAAACCGTCCATCCTGCCAACCCCGTCTCGAGCCGGAATCATAGCATCCGGAAATTCGTGATCACATCATGGCGCGCCAAGCGGGTACCCGGCAAGACAATGCCCTTCGGCGATGGGCAGACCCTTGGACGAAAGACTGACGGCCAGGCGATCATTGGAAAAACACGACACAGCCTGTATGATCGCAGGCAAGAAAGCACACGTGTGCAACCGGTTTTGGAGCCGTCTGTTCAATAAAGTTCTCAAGCGCCTATCGACACCATGGCAATGAACGATGAGATCACCCCCGGATGGGCGACGGCGGCCGATGTCGCCGTTCGCGCCGGCGTTTCGCGCTCGGCGGTTTCGCGCACCTTCACTCCCGGCGCCAGCGTCTCGCAGGCCACGCGCGAACGCGTGCTGAAGGCCGCTGACGAACTCGGCTACCAGGTCAACCGGCTAGCGCGCAGCGTCATCCAGCGGCAAAGCACGCTGGTCGGCGTCGTGGTGCCGGGCATGCACAACGAATTTGTCGTGCAGTTGCTGGAGCCGATCATGCAGAATCTGGCCCGCTTCTCGCTGGCGCCGCTGCTGATGAACGTCCATGACCCGGCGCAGATGGAAAGCACGCTACGCTACCTGCTGCAGTACCGCGTCGCCGGCGTCATTTTCACCTCGGGCTCGCCGCCGATCGAACTGGCCAGGGAGTATTTGCGCCTGCAGGTGCCGGTGGCCATGATCAACCGCGACGCCAACCTGGAAAGCGTCGATGTCGTTTATAGCGACAACCATCGCGGCGGCGCCCTGGCCGCCCGCTGCCTGATTGCCGCCGGCGCGCGCCGGCTGGCGTATGTGAACCTGCCGACCGGCACCTATTCCGGCCTGTCGCGTGGCGCCGGCTTCAGCGAGGCGGTGGCGATGTCCGGGCTGGCAGCGATCAGCGTCGAACTGCTGCAGGGGACGATTTCGGGCTACGCGGGAGGCGTCGCGATTGCCGCGCAACTCCTGGACCGCCCGCCGGCTTTGCGCCCGGAAGGGGTGTTCTGCGCCAACGACATGCTGGCCTTCGGCTTCATGGACGCGGCCCGCCACCAGTTCGGCCTGCGCATTCCGGAAGACCTGGTGGTCGTCGGTTTCGACGACGTGCCGATGGCGGCGGCGGCGTCCTTTGCGCTGACCACGCTTCGCCAAAGCGTTGAAGATCTGGCGCGAAACGCGGTCGAGCGGCTGGTCGAACGCATGGCCGACCCGACAACACCGGCGCGCACGCTGACGGTTCCGGTCGAACTGGTCGTCCGCCGCACCAGTACGCGTTAAACCCGCGGGCAGAACAATCAAGCAATAAATCGGTCTACGTGCAGGCAGGCGACGGGAAAAACGACGTTTTCTTCAAGCAGGAAAATCAGAAATAAAGTTCGATCAATTAATTTTGTTGCAAACGGATTTCTGCAAGTTTAGACTGCACACGTGTGCAAACCTGCACGCTGCAACAACCGGCCGGGACCGAAGCACTACCGCCGACCGTGAACCCGGCAGCACCCGGCACCAATTGAAGAAGGAGACCGACAATGCGTCAGCCAATCGATCAAAAACAGGGCAGTCCGCTGGACACCCGTTATTTTCTGGCGCAGACCATCGCGATGCACGCGGGCTTGATGGCGCTCGACCTGTTTCGCCGTCGCGAGCAACTGGTCATCGAGCTCAAGGGCGTCCAGGACATGGTCAGCGCGGCGGATCGCGATGTGGAAAAACACATCAAGGCGCAGGTTCACGGCGTCTTCCCGGGCGACGGATTCCTCGGCGAAGAAGGCGGGGCCGATCTCGGCGAGGCCGACTACGTCTGGGTTGTCGACCCGATTGACGGCACCGCCTGCTTTGTCAACGGCATGCATTCCTGGTGCGTGTCGATTGCCGTGCTTTTCCGCGGCGAACCGCTGATCGGCGTGGTCTTCGATCCGAACACCAATGAGCTGTTCCATGCCCGCGTGGGCGGCGGCGCCTTTTGCGGAAGCAAGCCGATCCAGGTGCATCCGGGAACGATGCTGAAGGATGGCATCCTCGGCGTCGGCACCTCGTTCCGCGTCGGCGTCGACGACTTCATTCCCTTCCTCGAAGCCGTGCTGCACGATGAAGGGATGTTCATCCGCAACGGCTCGGGCGCGCTAATGATCGCCTATGTGGCCGCCGGTCGCCTGATCGGCTATTACGAGCCGCACATGAACGCCTGGGACGCCCTGGCCGGACTCGTTCTGGTCAAGGAGGCCGGCGGCATGTTCAACGCCTTCATGGAAAACAACGGCCTGCTGCACGGCAATCCCGTGCTGGCGGGCAATCCGGATGTCTGGCGCCGGCTTGCCGTGCACGCCGGAATCCTTACCCCAGAAAAAAAGGAGGTTATCGACGCCGGATAAAGCGCATGTTTTTCGGGGAGGGACGCCGGTACAGCCTGCATACCCAACTGGAGCGCCTCCGTACCCCGGCCAAAAATGCTCACATCAATGAACCTGGAGAGAGATCATGACCCAACGCTTCCTGCGCAACATCCTCGTTTCAGCGGCCATCGCCCTGCCCCTTCCCGTGCTTGCCGCCGACCAACTCAACGTCCTTTGCGCCTCCGACAACGACTGGTGCGAATTGATGCGCAACACCTTCCAGAAGGAGACCGGCATTGATATCTCAATGGTGCGCAAGAGCTCCGGTGAGATCTTCGCGCAGATTCGCGCGGAGGCGGCTAATCCGAAAACGGACCTCTGGTGGGCCGGCACCGGCGATCCGCACCTGCAGGCCGCCAATGCCGGTTATACCGAAGTTTACCAGTCGCCTCAGCTCGACAAGCTGCAACCCTGGGCGCAGGACCAGGCCAAGATCTCCGGCTATCGCACGGTCGGCGTGTATATGGGCCTGCTCGGCGTGGGCTACAACCCGGAAGTGCTCAAGGCCAAGAAACTCGCACCGCCCAAGTGCTGGAAGGATCTGATCAAGCCGGAGTATGTCGGCGAGATCCAGATTTCCAACCCGAACTCGTCGGGCACCGCTTACACGGCAATGGCCACTTTCGTGCAACTCTTCGGTGAAAACGAAGCGTTTGCCTTCATGAAGGCGCTGGGCAAGAACGTCAGCCAGTACACCAAGTCCGGTTCGGCGCCGGCCAAGGCGGTGGGGCGCGGCGAAACGGGAATCGGCATCACCTTCCTGCATGACCTGCTCAAGGAAGGCATGGCCGGCATGCCGATGGAGGTTTTTGCACCGTGCGAAGGAACCGGCTTCGAGATCGGTTCGATGAGCATCATCAAGGGCGCGCGCAACATGGAAGCGGCCAAGAAGTTCTATGAATTCGCCCTGCGCGCGGACGTGCAAACCCTGGCGATGAAAACCAACGCCATGCAGGTTCCCTCCAACGCCTCGGCCACGATACCGCCCAAGGCGCCGCGTCCCGAGCAGGTGAAGCTGATCAACTACGACTTCGCCAAGTACGGTTCGGACGATGTGCGCAAACGCCTGCTCAAGCGCTGGGATGAAGAGATCTTTGCGGCGCAGAGGATGTAAATCCAGCGACAAATTGAATCGCCGCTATGGTCCTGCCGCCAAGCGTTTGGCCTGAGCCTGTCGAAGGCCGGCAGAGGCAGGGTAGCGGTGGTTCGACAGGCGCACCACGAACGGATTTGATGGTTGGCGTTTCTATCGCGAATTGGAATAAATCGTGAAAAAGGCACTCGGCGGCTGGATCGCCCTGATGGTGTTGGCGCTTGCGTTTCTCCCGTGGCACCAGCAGGAAGCCGGGTTCTTTGCGGGTCGGTGGATCACTAGCAACTGGGTGGAGAAGAAGGACGCGGCGTCGGCGCTGTTTCTGCTGTTCAGGCACGCCCAGGCGGCGTTGTGGCCGCTGCTCGGGTTAGTCGCCGGGGCCGTGCTCATCGTGTTTACGCCCCTGTCCCGCCGCCTGCGCGGGCTACTGCTGTGCGCCTGTGGCGGGCTGGGGATGTTCTACCTGATCGTACTCGGCTTCAAGCCGGACTGGCTGGGGCTCGGGCCGCAGGTCGGCCTGGGTTATGGCGCCTTGCTGGTTTCGGCCGGCTTCCTGTTCATGCTCACCGGCGGCGCAGCACTGCTCGGCGCCTGCCGCGGCGACATGTTCGTCACCGGCATGATCGGCATGATCATCGCGCTCATTTCGCTGTTCGTGATCATGCCCGTGGGGCACGTGCTGGCCAATGCTTTCATCGACCCGTCGGGGGCGCTGAGCCCGCTGTCGCTGTTCAATCGCCTGACCGACCAGCGGGTCTGGGGGCTCAACTGCCTGAACGGCGGGCGCTGCGGCGTGGCCTGGAATACGCTTTACCTGGGCGCCATGACCGCCACATGCTGCACCGCGCTCGGCCTGTGTTTTGCGCTGGTCGTCACACGCACCAACTTCCGCTGGAAGCGCTCGCTGCGGACGCTCACCCTGCTCCCAATCATCACCCCGCCCTTCGTTATCGGTCTGGCGCTGATTCTGCTGCTCGGCCGCAACGGCGCGCTGACGACGCTGGTCGCCGACTGGTTCGGCGTGGCGCCGGGGCGCTGGGTGTATGGCTTTTTTGGCGTGTGGCTGTCGCAAGTGCTGGCCTACACGCCGATTGCCTTCATGGTACTGATCGGCGTCGTCGAAGGCGTCAGTCCGTCGGTCGAGGAGGCTTCGCAAACGCTCGGCGCCTCGCGCTGGCAGACCCTGCGCCGCGTCTCGCTGCCGCTGATGAAGCCCGGTCTGGCCAACGCCTTTCTGGTGACCTTCATCGAAAGCATGGCCGACTTCGGCAACCCGATGGTGCTGGGCGGCAGCTACAGCGTGCTGTCGACCGAAATCTACTTCGCCATCGTCGGCGCGCAAACCGACGAGGGGCGCGCCGCCAGTCTCGGCCTGATCCTTCTCTGTTTCTCGGTCGCCGCCTTCCTGCTCCAGCGCCGCTGGCTCGGCAACAAGTCCTACGCCACGGTCACCGGCAAGGCCGATAACGGCCAGAACGTCGGGCTGTCGCCGAAGTTCGCCCGTCTGATCACCAGCGTTGTCGTGGTGTGGACGACCTTCACCATCGTCATCTACGGCATGGTGCTCAGCGGCGGCTTCGTCAACCAGTGGGGGCGCGACAACAGCTTTACCCTGAAGCATTACGTCAACGCCTTCGGCATCGACTTCGGCGCACACGGCCTCAACTGGACGGGAACCGCGTGGTCGTCCTTCTTCACCAGCATGAGCATCGCGGGGATTGCCGCGCCGCTCACCGCCACGCTCGGCATGATGACGGCGTGGCTGCTGGTGCGCCAGAAGTTCGCCTTCAAGGGCGTGTTCGAGTTCGGCACCATGATGTGTTTCGCGGTACCGGGCACGGTAATCGGCGTCAGCTACATCCTGGCCTACAACGTGCCGCCGATCGAACTCACCGGCACCGGGCTGATCCTGATCCTGTGCTTCGTCTTCCGCAACATGCCGACCGGCCTGCGCGGCGGCATCGCGGCCATGAGCCAGCTCGACAAGAGCCTCGACGAAGCCTCGACCATGCTGCGCGCCAACAGCTTCACCACCGCGCGGCGGATCATCTTCCCGCTGCTCAAGCCGGCCATCACCACCGCGCTGGTGTACAGCTTCGTGCGTTCGATCACCTCGATCAGCGCGGTGATCTTCCTGGTCAGCGCCAAGTACGACATGGCCACCTCGTACATCATCGGCCTCGTCGAAAACGGCCAATACGGCACCGCCATCGCCTACTCCAGCATGCTCATCGTGGTCATGCTCTCCTGTGTGATCGGCGTGCAGAAGCTGGTCGGCAGCCGTCGCCTGCGCCGCCAGGATCGCGTGCTGGGCGACCTCGCCCGACCGGCCGCAACGCCCCCACTTCTCCAGAAGGAAGCCCACTGATGAAACAGCCCCTGATCCCCGGACAGATGCGCGAACAAAGCACCGACATCTCGCTGGTGTTCGACCAGGTGACCAAGAAGTACGGCCGCGTGGTGGCGGTCGACAATGTCTCGTTCAGCATTCCCAAAGGCTCGCTGGTAACGCTGGTCGGCCCCTCCGGCTGCGGCAAGACGACCACCTTGCGCATGATCGCCGGGCTGGAGTCGGTCACCCAGGGGCGCATACTGCTCAACGGGGAGGACGTCACCCAGCAGTCGGCCATCGAGCGCAACGTGAGCATGGTGTTCCAGTCCTATGCCCTGTTCCCGCACATGACCGTGCTCGAAAACGTGGCCTACGGCCTGACCGTGAGCGGACTACCGACACGCGTGGCCAACCAGCGCGCCGGCGACGGCCTGAGTCTCGTCGGCCTCGCCGACTACGGCCCGCGCCTGCCCAGCGAACTCTCCGGCGGCCAGCAGCAACGTGTCGCCGTGGCGCGGGCGCTGGTCCTCGAACCGCAGGTGTTGCTGCTCGACGAACCGCTCTCCAACCTCGACACCAAGCTGCGCTGCCACGTGCGCGATGAAATTCGCGGCATCCAGCTCAAGCTCAATCTGACCGCCGTCTACGTGACGCACGATCAGGAAGAAGCGATGGCCGTTTCCGAC
>JANNNT010000096.1:0-19195 GCA_031398685.1 Rhodocyclaceae bacterium
TCGCCATGCACGAGCAAGGGCAGGCCATGTTTTTCCATCTCGGCGAGTGCCGCATCGCACGTGGCGAGATCGGTCACCCCGGCATCCGAATTGGTCGTCGCACCGGCCGGATAGAGTTTTACGGCCTTGACGAAACCACTATCGACCGCTCGCCGGATCTCGTCGGCTGGCGTTTTGTCGGTCAGGTAAAGCGTCATCAAGGGCTCGAAACGTGTGCCCGCAGGCAGCGCGGCGAGAATACGATCGCGGTATTCGGAGGCAGCAGCAACGGTGGTGACCGGCGGGCGCAGGTTGGGCATGATTATGGCGCGGGCAAACTGACGCGCGGAATGCGGCAGCACAGCGGCAAGGGCTTCGCCATCGCGCAGATGCAGGTGCCAGTCGTCGGGACGGGTAATCGTTATGTGCATTTCTGAAACCATGAATGAGATGTACGGATTTTAGATGAATTGCTGGCAGGCGCGATGAAATGCGTCCAGTCACAAACAAAGGGTAAAAGACGACCGACGGGGTTGCATGGTCGGTTCCGCTCAGCACGGTGCGCATGTCTTCCGGACAACGAGCCAGTGATAACCTTGTTAATTCTGCACGGGGCAGTGTCGCCGATGACCACCCTGCTCTGCGCGCGAACTTTTCGAATCTGCCAAGCCGCACTTAGGCCGGCAGGTTAAGCAAGCCGCCGATTCCGGCACCGTAATGCTCGGCCAGGTGTTCGGTCGCCGTTCCCATCAGACCCGCCAAAGGAATGATCCCCAACCCTGCGGTAATGAATATCCATGCCGGGTCGCCATGCATCAGTTCCAGCACAACGCAAATCGGTATGAAAACCAGCATGGCCGACAAGGGTGTCATTTCGATTGGCCCCACTCGCCTGCCTTTTTTTTCTCCAGTTGGAATCATGTGTCAGGCGCCATTCACAACACGTTGCAGCAGGGCTTCAATGGCTCGCACGATGGCCGATGGTCGTGCGGATTTCTTACTTGGGGACGCCCGATATCAAACCACAAATCACGACGAAGCGCCTGAGTTGCCAACCGGGGTATCAGACCTCTTCGACGAAGACCTCCTGGCGTTTCTTGCTGATTGACGGCAGGGCAATCACGATGATCATGATGACCGAGATGGCGATCAGGGTCGCCGAAATCGGGCTGGTGACAAATACGCTCCAGTTGCCACGGCCCATCAGCAGCGCTCGGCGAAGATTCTCTTCCATCAGCGGACCAAGGATGAATCCCAGAATCAGCGGAGCGGGTTCAAGACCTAATTTGTGAAACAGGTAACCGATCACCGCAAACAGCGCCGCGCAATACACGTCGAAATTGTTGTTCGAGAGCGTGTAGACACCGATGGCACAGAACGCCATGATCGCCGGGAACAGGAAGCGATAGGGTACGGTGAGCAGCTTGATCCAGATTCCGATCAGCGGCAGGTTGAGGATTACCAGCATCAGGTTGCCGACCCACATCGAGGTGATCAGCCCCCAGAACAGCGCCGGGTTGTGGGTCATGACCTGCGGACCGGGCTGGATGCCCATGATGGTCATGGCGCCGACCATCAGGGCCATGACGGCGCTGGTGGGGATGCCCAGCGTCAGCATCGGGATGAAGGAAGTCTGCGCGCCGGCGTTGTTTGCTGCCTCGGGGGCGGCAACGCCTTGAATGGCGCCTTTGCCGAACTCTTCGGGATGTTTTGAAAGCCTCTTCTCGACCGAATAGGACGTAAAGGATGCCAGCAGGGGCCCTGCACCCGGCAAGACACCGAGAATGCAGCCCAGTAGTGTGCCTCGCACCACGGCCGGTGACGCATCCTTGAAATCTTTTTTCGTCGGCCACAAACCGGTGACCTTCTTCACGAACACTTCCCGGTGCTCTGCCGCTTTGCCAAGGTTGGCGATGATTTCACCAAAACTGAACACGCCCATCGCGATCACGACGAAATTGATGCCATCCATCAGTTCGGGGATACCAAAGCTGAAACGTGGCGCAGCGGTAATGACGTCGGTGTTGATCTGGCCGAGCAGCAGGCCGAGAACGACCATGGCAAGCGCCTTGGGTAGCGTGCCGGAGGCCAGCACGACCGCCCCCACCAAGCCGAGCAGCATCAGGGAACAGTACTCGGGAGCGCCGAACTTGAAGGCCAGTTCGGTCAGCGGTGGGGCAAACGCTGCGACAACCAGCGTGCCGATGGTGCCGGCAAAGAACGATGCGAGCGCGGCCGTAGCCAGCGCAGCTCCGGCACGACCCTTGCGCGCCATCTGGTAACCGTCGAGCGCGGTGACCACCGACGAGGCCTCGCCCGGCACATTGATCAGGATGGCCGTCGTCGAACCACCGTACTGGGCGCCGTAATAGATGCCTGCCAGCATGATCAGCGCTGAGGTGGGTTCGAGCGTGTACATCGAGGGCAAGAGCATGGCAATGGTGGCAATCGGCCCCAGGCCAGGCAGCACGCCGATCAGCGTGCCGAGAAAGGTGCCCATGAAGGCGTACCCCAGGTTGTACAGCGACAACGATGTCTGAAAACCGAGATAGAGGTTGTTCAGCAGTTCCATGTCTTACCTTTCGAGAATTTCGACCAGAATCCTGTTCATGTCAGACAGGCCATACAGGAATGTTCAATTTGAGTCCGAATATGAATATCAGATAGGACATCGTTGTCAAAATAGCAGCATTGAGCAGAGCGTCTCGCCAACGGAATTCGCTGCCACCGGCGGACGTAAGAACGATCATGATCGGAAAAGCGATCATGAATCCCAGCCGGGGCAGGAAAAACCCGAAAAAGACGATCGCGCCGACAACGCAAATCAGTGGACGCCATGGAATCGAGCCAATTGGATCACCATCTTCACAGTGCCTGACAAAGGACGTGGTAAAAATAATCAAGCCGAGCAGAGCCAGTATGATTCCCAGGCCAAACGGAAAGTACCCAGGGCCAGGCCGTACGGCCACCCCGAAACTGTAGTTCGTGGCCCCGATGGCAAAGGCCGCGCCTACAGCCATGAGCGCTATGCCCGAGGCGAAGTCTCGTTGGCTTTTGATTTTCATGTGGAAGTCCTCATATGCAGCCTTCTGTAGATAAAATCGCCCGTTCTCAGAGAGACAACCGGGCGATTTTACTTTGACACAAGCAGCGTGTGCTGATGGCTTAGTCGCCCTTGATATTGGCGGCCTTGATCAGCTTGGTGTACTTTTCAATTTCCGACGGACCGTATTTCGCCAGCTCCTGAGCGTCGCCCGTTGCGGGCGTGACGCCGACGCCGCGAAGCTTCTCGATGACCTCGGGCATTTTCAGCACATTCTGCAGTTCGGCGCTCAGGCGAGCAACGATCTCCGTGGGTGTCTTGGCCGGCGCATAGAGGGCATACCAGCCGTTCACCGAAAAGTCCGGATAGCCGGCTTCAGTGAAGGTCGGCACATCGGGAAAATCAGGCAGGCGCGCCTTGGACGAAACGGCGATGGGGCGTACCTTGCCGCCCTTGATCAACGGTGTCGAGTTGGTTGAGGTGTCGAAAATCACATCCAGACGACCACCAATCAGATCCAGGATATGCGCGCTGCCGCCCTTGTAGGGGACATGAATCATGCTGACACCGGCCTGCGAGGTAAACATTTCACCCGACATATGCAGTGGCGATCCGTTGCCGGACGAGCCGTACATCACTTCGCCCGGTTTTTTCTTGGCGGCCTCTACAACATCCTTGATGGTCTTGTACTTTGAATCCGGAAAAGTAATGAGAACAGTGGGGGCTGTGCCAAACATGCCGATCGGTTCAAAGGAAGTGACCGGATCAAATTCGGCCTTGAACAGGAGCGGACTGACGGCATTGGAGGCAAAACCGCCCACCAGCAGTGTGTAGCCGTCGGGAGCGGCTTTGGCAACGGCGGTGGCGCCGATTAAGGTGCCTGCGCCCGGCTTGTTGTCGATGATGATCTGTTGTCCCAGTTTTTCGGACATTTTCTGACCGATCAGGCGGCCCAGCATATCGTTGGCGCCGCCGGCAGGGTAAGGTACGACGAGCGTGATGGGCTTTGTCGGATAGGGATCAGCAGCGCTTGCCGCGCCCATACAGCCGATACTGGCCAGGACGGTCAATGCGAGCAGCTTGGTAATGTTGCGACGTTGAAAAGACGGGGTAGATGATTTCGTGTTCATGGTTTGCCTCCTCGGTTGTGATCAGTGCTCCAGCAGCCACGTGCTGGCTGTTATGGCACGCACAGATTGCGCCATGCTTCACTATCTGTCAATAGCTTTCATTAGCTACCATTAAAAATAATTTAGACAAACCTGCAACACCCTTTGGTGCGCAATGATTTAAAGACAAACTTCGCGCCTTCAGGGAAAACTGGAACGGGATTTCGTGAGAGAAATAGGTTGCACTAAACTCCATTATCTGCCACGATCTACCAAAGAGGTTCGCTCCAGCGAGTAAAATTCGATTGTCGGAAGATTGCAGGTTTTTGATAACGAACGGAGTGACTAAACATGGTCCAGATTGAAAACGAGGAAACGATGGGTGACTTTGGAAACATGCCACTGCTTCCGGCTCAGCGCAGGCAGCACATCATTGATTTCCTGCGTCGCCACGGCGCAGTGACTCTGCAGCAACTATCCAATGCCCTGCGGGTTTCACTTTCGACCCTGCGCCGGGATCTGGATGGCTTGTCCGAAGACGGCGTTGTTGATCGCACGCATGGCGGCGCGTTGTTGCGGCATCAGCAGTACAGCACCTTTGAGCCGGAGTTCTCTGCAGCACTTGAACTGTCTCCGCAAGAGAAGAGCCTGATCGGGATGGCGGCGGCCGAGTCGCTGGTGCCTGGCCAGAGCGTCATCTTTGACAGCGGCAGCACCGTGCTGGAGGCGGCAAAGGCGGTGGTGACGCGAAAGATTGAAATTCTCGCCGTAACCAATGACATCCAGATCGCACAGATTCTCGGAACGAGTCCATACGTTCGGGTTCATGTCTTTGGCGGCCAGTTAAGGCCGGGTAGCAACACGCTGGTCGGTGACGAAGTGCTCGCCGGGGCGCGTTCGATTCGGGCCGACGTGTTGTTTTTCGGCGCGCATGCCGTGACCGAAGGCGTCGTTTCCGAGACCTCTCCGGAAGTGGCCGCCGTCAAACGAGCCTTGATGCTGTCGGCCACCTCGCGTCGCTTGTTGGTGGATTCTTCCAAATTCCGCCCGCGCGTCTTCATGAGCGTATGCAAGGTGTCTGACCTTGAAGAGATCATTACCGACGACGGCGCGCCTCAGGACGAGATCGAGAGAATACGCGGCGCGGGTGCCAGGCTGACGATTGCAAGCTGGCCAGCATGAGCGTTATCCGGATTCTTGCTTATGATCTGACTGGAGCGCTGGATACCGCCGCCGCGTTTGCCGCCGAAGTGCCCGTCTTCATCGATCGGCCACCATCAACGGACAGTCGCTACGCTGATGCGCTTATTTCTGTTGTTGCAACACCGGCGCGCGATGTTCCTCCCGAGGAACTTCCCGGCCTGCTGCAACCCGTCCTGGGCTGGCTGAAATCGGGTGATCTCGCTTTCAAGAAGGTCGATAGCCTGTTGCGCGGCAATACGTTCGCCGAGACGGCCTGGATCGCCCGGGCGGGGCGCTTCCATTCGACGGTTTTCGCACCCGCATTTCCGGCGCAGGGGCGGGTGACCATCAACGGTCAGCAATGGGTGCTTGAGGCCGGAAATCCTACGGGTCAGCGCCATCCTGTGGGTGCTCCCTTTTGTGATGCATTTGGCAGTTTCGGTCTGAGCACTGGTTTTGATCTGCAGTCAAGCACTAGTGAAGTTGACGTGTGGATTCCGGACGTTAGTTCGGATCTGGATCTCGATGGCGTTGCGCTTCTGGCCGAGCACCACGACGCTTCGACTCGTTTGTGGTGCGGAAGTGCAGGATTGGCGCATGCCCTGGCGCGCCGCAAGGGCATGGCACCACCGCGCCTGGGGAACGCCCTGCCCTGGCCCGCCGGCCGGGGTCTGACCGTGCTGGTCAGCGCCAGCCAACACCCCGTCCTGCGCGATCAATGGCGGGTGCTGTGCAACGCATCGACGCCACCGGCCCGGGCCGAACGCGCACGCGATTCAGAAGTGATTGCCGCGCTGGATTTGGTACGCAAAGGCGCGAACAGCGCCTGGTTTGATCTCTCGTCCGAAGAAAATTTAAGTCCCGCACTCGCCGCACAGTTGCTCTCCGCACAAACGGCACAATTGGTCGCCGGCTTGCCCAAGCCGGCACAACTGATCGTGGTTGGCGGAGACACGTTTCTTGGTTTGTGTCGCGCAGCAGGCGTGGATGCGTTGCTGGCACAAGCGTCTGTGCGTAACGGATGGGGCTGCGCCCGGCTGCAGGGCGGCGTATGGGATGGCGTTCCCTGTTATTCGCGTTCCGGCGCTTTTGGAGGCGCTGACGATTTATTGGCAATGATTCGCTTGCTCAATGGCAGCGAAAACAGCATGAAAGGAAATTGAAAATGACCAAGGCTATTCGTTTGGCGGTAACCATGGGTGATCCTGCAGGGATCGGGCCTGAAATCATCGCGAAGGCCGCGTACAAGATGCGCGAAGAGGTTGCTGCCGGGCGCATCGAGTTCATTGTGATCGGCAGCGCCAAAGCGCTCGACAAGGCATGCATTCAGGTTGGGGTGGCGCGGGACGCATTGCCGCTGAGCATAATCGACATCGGGCCGGTAGACGGCGAGATCGTAACCGGTCAGATTTCCGCCGTCGGCGGCGAGTGGGCCTATCGTGCCGTCAAAAAGGCGGCGGAAATGGTTCTGGCGGACGAGGCCGATGCCATTGTGACGGCCCCCTTGTCAAAAGAAGCACTGCACCTGTCTGGGCACCATTTTGAAGGACATACCGAACTTCTGGCGCATCTCACCGGCATGCGCGATGCCGTCATGATGCTGGCGCATGGGCCGATGCGCGTCAGCCATGTGACAACCCATTGCCCGATTGGCGAGGTGCCGTCACGGATCACGCCGGTTCGCCTGCGCCGCGTCTTCGACGTCACGCTGGACGCGCTGGAATGCCTTGGTTTCGAGAAACCGAGACTGGCCATCGCCGCACTCAATCCGCATGCGGGCGAAGGCGGCATCCTCGGCAAGGAAGATGACCTGATCATTGCGCCGATCATCAAGGAGTACGTCGATAAAGGCTTTGACATCACCGGACCGGTACCGGGCGATACGGTGTTCATCAAGCTGCGCGCCCAGCAATTCGACGCGGTGGTCGCCATGTTCCACGATCAGGGGCATATCCCGGTCAAGCTGCTGGGTTTCAACGTCGATCAGGCCACTGGCGTGTGGCAAGCCATCAGTGGTGTGAACGTGACGCTCGGCCTGCCCATCCTGCGTACCTCGGTCGATCACGGCACGGCTTTCGATATCGCCGGCAAGGGAGTGGCGAATGCCGACAGTCTGGTCGATGCCGTCGAGTACGCGATGAAGCTGCTGGAAGGTCGCCGCAAGCGGATGGTTCAATAGGAACAAGGTGGCCTCGGTAACGTGGACGATGAACAAGGAAAAAGCGATGGATACGACGATGCAGAATGTTTCCGGCTCTGGTGCAGGCCGTCTGAGTGAAGCCCCCGGCGATGCACAGCGTCTGGAAACCGATATTCCGGCAATCTGCGTGCAGAACCATGCCGCCAATTTGATGCCGTTGCCCAACGGTGATCTGGGGTGTGTATGGTTCGGCGGTACGCAGGAAGGTATTGCCGACATCTCGATCTTCTTTTCACGCCTGCCGAGGGATTCGTCGTGCTGGACGGTTCCGGTGAAGGTTTCGGATGACCCGACCCGCTCGGAACAGAACCCGATTCTGTTTCCTGCGCCGGATGGCAAGCTCTGGCTACTCTATACCTCACAGAAGTCCGGCAATCAGGATACAGCGATTGTTCGCTATCGCATCTCGGATGACAACGGTCAGACCTGGGGCGAAATCGGCACCCTGTTCGACAAGGCCGGCACCTTTGTCCGGCAACCGGTGGTCGTGCTCGACAACGGCGACTGGCTGGTTCCCGTCTTCTATTGCCGCACCGGCCCGGGCGAGAAATGGGTCGGCAACAACGATATCAGCGCGGTACGCATTTCCGCCGATCGGGGCCGGACATGGAGCGAACACGAAGTGCCGAACAGCGTCGGCTGCGTGCACATGAACGTCGAGAAAATACCGGACGGCTCCCTGCTGGCCCTGTTCCGCAGCCGCTGGGCAGACAACATTTATCTGAGCCGCTCTACTGACAACGGCCGTTCCTGGACCGCCCCGGTGGCGACCGAACTGCCCAACAACAACTCATCGATCCAGTTCACGCGTTTGAGCAACGGGCATCTGGCGATTGTCTTCAACGACATCAGCGCCGCGCAGGCGACCGAACGCCGCGTTTCGCTGTACGACGAGATCGAGGACGAAGAGGATGCCGCCGCTCCGGCCATGGAGTCCACTCCGGCCTCGACCGGAAAAACCGCCTTCTGGGGCACACCGCGCGCGCCGATGACACTGGCTATCTCGGAGGATGGCGGCAAGACCTGGCCGTACAGTCGCAACCTCGAAGTGGGCGATGGCTACTGCATGACGAACAACTCGGAGCTGCAACTGAACCGCGAGTATTCGTACCCTTCGATCAAGCAGACAGCCGATGGTGCCATTCACATCGCCTATACCTATTTCCGCCAGAAGATCAAATACGTGCGCGTCACGGAAGACTGGGTCAAAGGCGGATTGATTTCATCAGGAGTTGAACTCACATGAGTACCTATACCCTTCTGAATACCGGTCGCGTCATTGCCGGGTCGGACAGTATCGAGAGCATCGCGGATGTAGTGGCCGATTTTGGCGCGACCCGGGTGTTGATCATCAGCGACAAAGGTGTCGCCCGCGCCGGTCTGATCGAACGCCCGAAAGCCCTGCTCGAAGCGGCGGGGGCAACGGTAACGGTGATTGACGACACGCCGCCGGAGCCGGACGTCGGTCAGGTGGAATCCATTTTTGAAGAGGCCAAAAAACAATCCTGCGAACTGGTAATCGGGATCGGTGGTGGCAGCGCGATGGACGTGGCCAAGATCATCGCCGTCTTGCTCAACAACGAGGTTTCGTTGCGTGACCTGCTCAACAAGGCGCCGATTGCGCGGCGCGGCCTGCCCACGCTAATGGTTCCGACAACGGCCGGCACCGGGTCGGAAGCAACGCCGAACAGCATCGTGCTGGTCCCGGAGGACGACCTCAAGGTCGGTATCGTCAGCCCGAAGCTGATGCCCGACTGCGTGATCCTCGATCCGAAGATGACCGTCGGTTTGCCCCCCGCGATTACCGCGTCAACCGGCATGGATGCGCTCACGCACGCCATCGAGTGTTACGCCTCGAACAAAGGCAATCCGTTCAGCGAACTGTTCGCGCTCAAGGCCATCACCCTGATCTCGCGCAGCATCCGTCGCGCCTTTACCCATGGCTCCGACCTTGATGCGCGCCACGACATGCTGCTTGGCGCCATGTATGGTGGCATGTGCATCGCCACCTCCAGCACCACGGCCGTACATGCACTGGCCTACCCGCTGGGTGGCAAGTACCGCATTCCACACGGCATTTCAAACGCGATTCTTCTGCCTTACGTGATGCGCTTCAACAGCGTAGGCAACGAAGTAAAATTCCGCGACATGGCCGTCGCCATGGGCCTGGACGTTTCGTTGCTGACCGACGAACACGCCGCAAATTCGTTGATCGACAGCCTGTTTGCGCTCAACCGCGATCTGCAGATTCCCGCTGACCTCAAGCGCTGGAACATCACCGAAGCGGATCTGGAAACACTGGTCGAAGGCGCGGCGAAAGTAACGCGTCTGCTCGACAACAATCCGCGCCCGATGAGCAATGACGACATCCGTGCGATTTACGCCCAACTGATCTAAACGAACAGGAGACATCCCGTGAACCAACCCATCCAAGGCGTTCTGACCGCCATCGTGACGCCGTTTGATCCGGCCGGAGCGCTATGCACCCAACGTTTGCGCCGCCAGGTTCAACGCCAGTTGAACTACGGCAACGGCATTTTCTGCAACGGGACAAACGGCGAGTTCTTCGTTCTGAGCACCGAAGAGAAGCTTCGGGTGACCGAAACCTGCGTTGACGAAGTCGCCGGCAAAGTGCCTGTCGTAGCGCATATCGGCGAGATTTCGACCTCGGCAACGATCAGGCTGGGCAAGGATGTTGCGGCCATGGGGGTTGATGCGGTTTCGGTAATTGCCCCGTATTTCGTTCCGCTCAAACAGCACGAACTGATCTACCACTACACCGCGATTGCCGATGCGGTTCCGGTGCCGGTCTTCCTCTACAACATTCCCGCCAGAACCGGGAATACCATCGAACCCGCGACGGCACGCAAACTGGCCGAACACCCGAACATTGTTGGCATCAAGGACAGCGCTGGAAGTTATGAAAGCCTGAAGGCTTATCTCGATGCGCTTCGCGACGTGGCGAACTTTGGCGTGCTGAGCGGCCCGGACCACCTTGCGCATCAGGGGTTTCTTGATGGCTGTTGCGCCTGCATTTCAGGCCTGGCCAATTTTTCGCCTGAAGGCGTCAGTCTGATCTGGAAGCATTTTCGCGAAGGCAACATCGAAAAATCCAGAGCCGCACAGGATTTCATCAGTGAATTACGCAAGGACTTGTATGCCGTCGCCTTTGCCCCGGCAGCAGTTAAGAAAGCGGCTGTTCTGCTAGGAGAGGATGTGGGCGAAAGCCGCTACCCCATTGTTTTCTCGGACCAGGATATTGACTCGATTAAGCAAGTTGTAGCCAAATACGGTGTGACACCCGGATTTAAATAACCGTCGCTTCGGGAGAATCCAAGCTAACGAAGGTCCTGACTGTTCTTGTTCTTTAGGCTCAACGCCAACTCGTACATCGCGTTCTTCCCCACTCCGGCAATCGAATGCGCGAGTTTCGCCGCTTGTTTGACCGGCAAACCTTCGTCGAGCAACAGCTTGAGCACCCGCTCACCTTCGCCGTCATCGCTGGCCTCCGGCGCTCCCGAGACGAGGAGGACAAATTCACCGCGTTGACGGTTGGCGTCTGCCGTTAACCAGTCGAGGGCTTCCCCGAGCGGGCAGCTGTGAATCGTTTCAAACAACTTGGTCAGCTCGCGCGCCATGACCAGTGTGCGCTCAGAACCAAAAACCTGAGCCAGTGATTCAACGGCTTCCAGAATGCGATGCGGCGCTTCGTAAAAAACCAAGGCATAAGGCAGGGCGGACAGTTCGCGCAGCACCTCTTCGCGTTGTTTCGCCCTAGCCGGCAAAAAACCGTAGAAGAGAAAATGCGACTCGGCAAGTCCGGAGGCTGATAGCGCGGTCACCGCCGCGCAGGCACCTGGCAGCGGCACAACGCGAAAACCGGCCGCGCGAACCCGCGCCACCAGACGCGCTCCGGGGTCGGAAACGGCTGGCGTACCGGCATCGGAAACCAGCGCCACGGATTCACCGTCGGCCAGGCGCGCGATCACCTGCTGGGCAGCGGCTTCCTCGTTGTGTTCGTGCGCTGCCAACAGGCGCGCGGTACAGCCAAAATGCTTGAGCAACGGGGCGGTATGGCGCGTATCCTCAGCGGCAACCCAGGTCACATGGTGCAAAACCTCGATGGCACGCTGCGTCATGTCGCCAAGATTTCCGAGCGGCGTCGGCACTACATATAATGCGGGAGAGTCTTCTGTCATGGCGATCACTAAGTCAATGAGCGGCAACGATACCACGAGCGAATCGACCAAAGTTATCGGCAAACGCGCCGAGGATATGGCGGCGTGTTTTCTCGAAAAACGCGGATTCACCGTATTGACACGCAATTTCTGCTGTCGCGGCGGTGAAATCGACCTTGTCTGCCGCGACGGGAAAGCACTTGTTTTCGTCGAGGTGCGTATGCGCCGCAACTCGGCCTATGGCGGCGCCGGCGCGAGTATCACCGCCACCAAGCAACGACGCATCGTTCTCGCCGCGCAGCACTATCTTGTTGCTCACGCGAAGACGGATAGCGATTGCCGCTTCGACTGCATCCTGCTTGATGGTGAAACAATCGAATGGATTCGTGATGCGTTTTCTGCGGATTAGCCTCGTCATCGCCTGCCTGGCGATCTCGCCCTTTGCTGGCGCCGAATCGATAAAAATTCTCGTACAAAGTTCGCCGCTGGCTGGTAGCCAGTTCTATGCCGTCACCAGGGTATGGAACGAAATCCGGCCAGGCGACCGCCTGACGCTCACCCGCGAGCCGGACAACCGCCATGATCGCAATGCCATCCGCGTCGACTGGAACGGTCAGCAACTCGGCTACGTGCCGCGCGCCGAGAACCGCGCCGTGGCGCGCGCGCTGGACACGGGCGAGAAGCTGGAGGCCCGCGTTTCAAAGCTGCGTGACGACCCTGATCCCTGGCGCCGTGTCGAGTTTGAGGTCTATCTGATTCTGTGATGTTAGACTAACGCCTCCTTCCACGCTCCCAGCCCCAGTCACCATGGATTTGATCTCACGCATCAGTCAACACTTTACCGACAGCGCCCAGACCAAACTCGACGCTATCGAAATGCTCGCTGCACCGATTGCCGAAGGTGCCGAGCTGATGATCAGTTGCCTGCTCGGCAATGGCAAAATTCTCGCCTGTGGCAATGGCGGCTCCGCCGCCGACGCGCAGCACTTCGCCGCCGAACTGGTCGGGCGCTTCGAAATGGAGCGCCAGGGACTGGCAGCCATCGCGCTGTCCACCGACAGTTCAATCATGACCGCCATCGCCAACGATTACGGCTACAAGGCCATTTTCGACAAGCAGGTGCGCGCACTCGGACAGCCGGGCGACGTACTGCTGGCCATCTCGACCTCGGGCAACTCGGCCAATATCATCGAAGCCATTCACGCCGCACACGACAACGATTTGCACGTTGTCGCGTTGACCGGCAAGGGCGGCGGCGAAATTGCCGAACTGCTACGTGACACCGACGTCCATATTTGCGTGCCTTCGGATCGTACGGCACGCATTCAGGAAGTCCACTTACTGACCATCCACTGCCTGTGTGATGGCATTGATTGCCTGCTACTAGGAGTTGAAGAATGAAGAAAAAACTGATTGCCGCGCTACTGCTTGGCGCCACCATCCTTCCCGCCCTGCAAGGTTGCTTCCCGATCGTTGCGGCCGGAGTCACGACCGGCGTTCTAGCGACCTTTGATCGCCGTTCGATCGGCACACAAACCGAAGATGAAACAATCGAATGGAAAGCCAAATCAGTCGTCGACGAAAAACTCGGCGACAAGGCGCACCTGAACTTCACGAGTTTCAACCGCAAGGTGCTGATGACCGGTGAAGTGCCTTCTGACACGGCCAAGGCCGAGGCTGAGCGCCTCGTCACCGGCGTAACCAATGTTCAGAGCGTCTATAACGAACTGACCGTCGGCCCGGCCACCTCGTTCTCGAATCGCAGCAACGACTCTTTCATCACCTCCAAGGTCAAGAGCCGCTCGGTCGATACCGGCAAGTTCAACCCGGTACATGTCAAGGTCGTTACCGAAGCGGGCGTCGTCTATCTGCTGGGAATGGTTACCCAGCCCGAGGCGGATGCGGCCATCAATGTCGCGCGTACCACCGCCGGGGTCAAGAAGGTGCTCAATCTGCTGGAGATCATCACGCCGGCCAGGGCCAGGGAACTCGATGTTACCCAGTCGAGCAACAGCAACAATAAACCGGCGGAAGTGAAAACCCCGTAGTTCATTTTCGCCGCGTCGCCTACGCCTTTGCCCTTGCTTATCGCGCTGAGTCTGCTCGCGCGTTGGGCTATGACTCGATGGAGGCTGAGGCCTTGTCGACGATTGCAACGAGATCTGTCGAATCAAACCTTGAAACCGCCGACGGCACGCTGCATCGTACCCACCAGGGCTTTGACCGTCCGCGCCGATTCGGCGGTCCGGTTCATCGCCACATTGGACTCTTCGGCCAGCTGGGCAATGGATTCGACGCGGCGGGAGATTTCGGTGCTGGCGCTGCTTTGCTCCGAAATAGCCAGCGAAATATCGCTGACCGAAACGATGACCTTCCCTGACGAAGCATTGAGCTTCTCGATGGTGCTGCCGGCCTCGTCGGCGCGTGCGCGACCGTTGGCCACCGCGGAAACGCCGCTGTGCATCCGTTCGACCGCTTCGCGAATACCCGTCTGCACCACGCCGATGATGCTGCTGATCTCTCCGGTCGATTTGGTGGTCCGCTCGGCCCGTTTGCGCACTTCATCGGCGACGACAGCAAAGCCGCGCCCCTGTTCTCCGGCACGCGCCGCTTCGATGGCGGCATTGAGCGCCAGAAGGTTGGTCTGATCGGCGATGTCCTTGATGACCTTGACCACCGAGCTGATTTTCTCCGATTCCTTGCCGAGGGCTTCGATGGTTTCCGACGAGTGGTTCACGGAATCGGCGATGCGCCGCATTTCGCTGATCAGTTGGTTGACAGCGGTGCTGCCGCCGCGCGCCAGTTCGCCGCTTTGTTCGGAGACGCCATGAACTTCCGCGCTTTGATCGGAGACATGAGAAATGCCGACGGTCATTTCTTCCATGGCGGCGGCCATGGAAGAAATGATTTCACTTTGTTCGTTGGCGCGCTGTGCCGACTGTTCGATGCCCAGAGACATGGCTTTTTCGGCCTGCGCCAGTCCGTTGGTGCTTTCAACGACGTGGCTGACAATCTTTTGCAGCTGGACGACAAAGGTGTTGAACCAGTGGGCGACGTCGCCGATTTCGTTTCTTTCGCCGACTTCGAGGCGCTTGGTGAGGTCGGCTTCGCCGCTAGCGATTTGCTGGAGGGCGCTGCTGATCCGGCTGAGCGGTTGGAAAACCAGGGTACGCAGGCTTACCGAGAGGGTGAAGACGAGAAGGATGTTGAGGACGATGATCTGGGCGGCGAGTTTGATGATCAGGCTACGCAGGGCCGCGTCCCTTCGTTCCGTCGAGACCGAGAACTCGACAGTGCCAACCGGCTTGGCGACACCGCCATCGAGGAATTCAAGCGGGTAGTTCTGGAGTGTACCGGACAGTGTGGCATCCTTTGCCGCTGGCTGGATCTTGCCTTCGGCGTCGCGCAAACGACCTGAGACAACGGCGTCCTTGCTTTTGACGAGGATCCCCACGATGTCCGCTTCGATCATTTCAGCTTCGAGGGTCTTGTCGATCTGCTTTTCGTCAAAGTTCCACAGCAATGCGGGAACGTTGAGTTTAAGCCGTGTGCTTAGCGCGATCGCTTGTTCCTGTAGGCGCTGGTCCAGATCGCTCTTGGCCGAAAAATAGTTGAGCACGCCCGAACCGATAAGCACCAGGGTAACCATGCTGATAAAAATGATATTTAGGCGTTTACTGATGCTTTTCATTTCGTCACTCGTTCTGATAATCGATGTTTTTCTAGGAAGACTGAAGCCATGCCTGAAGCCAGGAGGAGTATGTGCGACCTGTTCGCGGCCGTCAAACGAAAAGCCCCATAGAATTTACGGATTTACTTTCGACATGGATGGACTTGATGATAATCTTGTGTCCGGTTTCTTCGGTTGGAGCAGAAGGTGCCTGGAAACAGGCTATGCCAACACCACAAGCACATGACATGTGGTTAGCTAAACGCTGCATCCTACCTCGCAAGAAATGCAAAATATTTCTAGAATCCTGGATACTCCGCGGTAATTGTATTTTTTTATTTTAAAGAGGAACAAACATGAGATTGATCTTGGCTCTACTGTCGCTGGTTTCTGTTCAAGCTGGGGCGCTGACGCTGACCACAGAAGATTACCCCCCCTTCAACTTCTCCACCGACGGGGGAAAAACGATGACGGGTTCCGCAACAGACGTCATGAAGGAAGTGCTGAAACGAACCGGGATCAATGCCAGTATTGTTCTTTACCCGTGGGAGCGCGCCTACAAGTCGGCACAGGATGACAAGGACACCTGCGTTTACTCCGCGACGCGCACCGAAGCCCGGGAAAAGCTGTTCAAATGGGTTGGTCCGCTTGCGGCTGACAGCTGGGTTCTTTACGCCAAAGGCGACAGCACAATTACCGCCAAGTCGCTTGACGATGTGAAGCAATACAGCATCGGCGGATACCAGGGCGATGCCAAGGCTGTATTTCTGAAAGCGAAAGGCCTCAAGCTGGATGAAACCATGAAGGACGAACAGAACGTCAAGAAACTCGAGGCCGGACGGATCGACCTCTGGGCCGCAAGCAGCAGTGTTGGGCCATGGGTGGCGAAGAACAACAACGTGAAGATCAAACCGATCGTTACGTTCCAGGATGTCCAGCTCTACGCCGCCTGCAACCTTGGCATGCCCGATGCGGATATCGCCAAAATGAATGAAGCGGTCAAAGCCATCAAGGCCGATGGAACACTCGACAAGTTCATGAAGGCCTACCAGTAATTCGGGCTGTCTTAAGGGCGGGGAAAGCACGCTTGCCCCGCTCCCGGCGCCCACTGCCTTGAATGCAGGTTCAGCGCTCCAACTGGCTCCAATGTTAGAATCGGCGCTCGCCAAACACGGAGCCACGCAACGAATGAACTACCCTCCGCCCGCCTTTGAATCCAGGATTGTCGCGCCCGGCGATCTTGCCGCACGCCTTGCGCAGCTGCCACGTCCGCTGGTATTTACCAACGGCTGTTTTGACATCCTGCACCGTGGCCACGTCACCTTGCTCGCGCAAGCTCGTGCGCTTGGCAAATCGATGGTGGTGGCGCTCAACTCGGACGCTTCGGTCAGGCGACTGGGCAAAGGCGATGACCGTCCGGTAAATACGCTGGCTGACCGCCTGGCGGTAATGGCCTCACTTGAATGCGTCTCGCTGGTCACCTGGTTTGACGAAGACACGCCGATCGAACGCATCCTTGACTGCAGGCCGGATGTGCTGGCCAAGGGCGGCGACTGGCCCGTGGAGAAGATCGTCGGCAACCGCGAAGTCGCCGCATGGGGAGGGAAAACGGTCTCGATCCCCTTTATCCATCAGAAATCGACAACGGCACTGCTGGACAAGATTCGCAAACTGTAGCGGAGATAGCGACGTAGATTGGGCACAAGCATGCCCAACCCACCTCAATCAAGCGTTGCGCCCGCTAAACCCGCTGCTCCACCCAGGCCTGTACAGAAGCCAGCGCCGTCGGCAGCTTGTCCGGTTCGGTGCCGCCCGCCTGCGCCATGTCCGGACGTCCGCCACCTTTACCGCCGACCTGCTGGGCGACCATGTTGGCCAACTCACCGGCCTTAACCTTGCCGGTGAGGTCAGAAGTAACGCCGGCAATCAGGGTCACTTTCCCGCCGGCCGTCGAGGCCAACACGATCACGGCTGATTTGAGCTTGTCACGCAGTTTGTCCATCGTTGCACGCAGGGCGTTGATATCGGCGCCTTCGAGCATCGCCGCCAGCACCTTGGCGCCCTTCACGTCCACGGCAGTGTTGACCAGATCATCGCCCTGCGCTGCGACCTGCTTGCTCTTGATCACCGCGAGTTCGCGTTCAAGCTGGCGCACCTGGTCGAGAATCGAATACACGCGGGCGTGCACATCGCCGGGTAGCACCTTGAGCGTACCCGCTACGCCGCCGAGCGCCGTTTCCATGCCCTGCAGGTAAGCCAGCGCGACATCACCCGTGATCGCTTCGACACGGCGCACTCGTGCCGCCACGCCGCCTTCGGCAACGATGGTGAAAAGGCCAATGTCGCCGGTACGCCGTACGTGCGTCCCGCCGCACAGTTCACGCGACGAACCGATGTCGATAACGCGCACTTCGTCGCCGTACTTCTCGCCGAAGAGCATCGTGGCGCCCAGTGTCTGCGCTTCGCCGATCGGCATCACGCGGTGCTGGCAATCGACGTTTTCCAGAATTTCGCCATTGACGATATTCTCGACGCGGCGGATTTCTTCGTCGCTCATCGGCTGGTTGTGCACGAAGTCAAAGCGCGTTTTGTCCGGATCAACCTGTGACCCCTTCTGTTGCACATGGTCGCCAAGCACTTCGCGCAAGGCCTTGTGCATGAGGTGGGTCGCCGAGTGGTTGCGCATGATGCGTTTGCGCGCCAGCATGTCGACCTTGGCATTGACCGCGTCCCCGACGATCAGGCTGCCCGTCCGGAGAACGCCCTGATGTCCAAAAACCGCGGCTTGTATCTTCTGGGTATCTTCAACGGCAAAAATGCCCTGCGCCGACTGTACGACGCCACGGTCGCCAACCTGACCGCCGGATTCGGCGTAAAAAGGCGTTTCGTCAAGCACGACAAGGCCATGGTCGCCTTCCTTCAATTCATTGACCGGGCTACCGTCCTTGTACAACCCCAGCACCTTGCCCTGGAATTCGAGGGTTTCGTAGCCGTGGAAAGTGGTCGCCCGACCGTTGTATTCAAGTGCTGTCGCCATCTTGAACTTGCCCGCTGCGCGCGCCTGCTCCTTCTGCCGGTTCATCGCGTTTTCGAAGCCGGCACTGTCGACGGTCACGTTGCGTTCACGGCAAATATCCGCTGTCAGATCGAGCGGAAAGCCGAAGGTATCATGCAGCTTGAAAGCCGTTTCCCCATTGAAGACTCCCTTGCCGCCCATCGCGGCAAGTTCACCTTCCAGAATCGCCATGCCGTGTTCGATGGTCGAGAAAAAGCGTTCCTCTTCCTGACGCAGGACATCCATGATTCGCTTCCCGCCGGCCACCAGTTCGGGAAACGCGCTCCCCATTTCGGCCACCAGATCGGGCACCATGCGATGGAAGAAAGCGGCCCGCACGCCTAGTTTGTAGCCGTGGCGGATGGCACGCCGGATGATGCGGCGCAGGACATAGCCACGCCCTTCGTTGCCGGGGATAACACCATCAGCAATCAGAAAGGAACAGGCACGGATGTGGTCGGCCAGCACGCGCAGCGACGGGCCGTCGGCGTCCGGACACTTCGTTTCGCGCGCCGCAGCGCGGATCAGACGCTGGAAGAGGTCGATCTCGTAGTTGGCATGGACATGCTGCAACACGGCAGCCAAACGCTCCAGCCCCATTCCGGTATCGACCGACGGCTTGGGCAGCAGATGCATTTCGCCGTTTTCGTCGCGGTTGAACTGCATGAAAACGTTGTTCCAGATCTCGATATAGCGGTCACCATCTTCATCGGGAGATCCGGGAGGGCCACCCGGGATATGTTCGCCGTGATCGTAGAAAATCTCGGTACACGGGCCAC
>JANNNT010000123.1:0-4172 GCA_031398685.1 Rhodocyclaceae bacterium
GCGAACCACTCGACATGGCCGACCTGCCCGAACAACCGCGCCTGCCTGATGCTGACCCTGGTCCTGACATTGCGGAGCGTTCGCATTCCGTGCGCAAGGGTGAAACGCTATTCGTGATTGCCAAACGCTACGGCACAACGGTCGCCGAGTTGAAGCGCATCAATCATCTGCGCACCGAAAATATCCCGGCTGGAACCCGCCTGACGGTGAATGCAGCCGAAAAAACGGCTACAAAAGTCGTGACCAAACCCGGAAAAACAGTGGGCTCAACAACGCAACAGGCGAGCAGCAAGAAACCACCGAAAATAACCCGCTATACCATTCGTCGCGGTGACACGCTGACCTCGATCGCCAAACAGTTCAAAGTCGCCATACAAGACATTCTGCGCTGGAACCGCATGTCGCCCAACGCGCTGGTCCCGGGCAAGACGATAACCCTTCAGCTTGCACAGAACCCCTGAACATCTACGGCGCGCCGCGGTAGCCGCACAGGCACCCGCAAATAGCCATTCCAAAGAGTACACGCTTCCAGCCGATATCAACGCCACGTCCGGGGCCGCAGCGGGATTCGCAGCGTTCAGGTCGGCGGCTCTCCGTACAAATGGCAACGCACTGTATGGGTAGTCGTCATGCGGCTGGTTTCTGGGTAGCTTGCTCGACATACCTCGGTAGCCTGCGGACAGCGCGGGTGGAAGTGGCAGCCTGCCGGCGGATTGGCCGGGGATGGCGTTTCACCCGCCAGCCGGACGAATTCCGGCTGCGCATCGAGGCGCGGGCTGGGTACGGCGGAAAGAAGCGCCCTGGTGTAAGGGTGCTGCGGGGAACGTAACACCTCGTCGACCAAGCCCCGTTCGACAATGCGGCCAAGGTACATCACCGCCACTTCATGCGCCAGATACTCGACCACGGCAAAATTGTGCGTAATGAAGAGGTAAGCGAGCCCAAGGTCGTCCTGCAGGGCTTTAAGCAGATTGAGAATTTGCGCCTGCACCGAGACATCGAGCGCCGAGGTCGGTTCGTCACAGACGATCAGTTCCGGCTGCACGGCCAGCGCACGGGCAATGGCGATACGCTGCCGCTGGCCGCCTGAGAATTCGTGCGGATAACGCTGTGCTGCGATCGGATCGAGCCCGACCTGTTGCAGCAGGGCGGCAATGGCCGCCGTCTTTCCGTCGGTCTGCGGTGCCACGCCCAGCGCACTCATGCCCTCGCCGATGATTTCGCCGACCGAAAGTCGCGGATTGAGCGAGGCGAAGGGGTCCTGAAAAATCATCTGCATACGGCGACGCAGCGGACGCAACTCACTTCGCGAGAGTCCGGTCAGCTCGCGCCCTTCAAGCTGCGTGCGGCCGCCAGTCGGCTTGATCAGTTGCAGGATGGCCTTGCCGACCGTGGTTTTGCCGCAGCCCGACTCGCCAACGAGCGCCAGCGTGCGGCCGCGCGTCAGTTCCAGCGAAACGCCATCGACCGCCTTGACGTGCCCCACGGTGCGCTGCAATACGCCGCGCCGGATCGGGAAGTGCACTTTCAGATCATTGACGGCGAGGAGCAAATTATCTGGCGTCGCAAGACTCGCCGTGGCGGCACTGGTCTTTGGCGCACTGACAATCGCCCTCCCCGGCTCGTCCAGCAGGTGACAGCGCACGCGATGATTCTCGCCCGCGTCGTACCACGCGGGCGCCTCGGCACGGCAGCGTTCCCAGGCCTGCGGGCAACGCTCGGCGAAGCGGCAACCGGTCGGCATGGCCGAAAGCGCCGGCACCTGCCCGGCGATGGTTTCCAGCCGACCGCCGCGCCGCGTGAGGTCGGGTAGCGCGGCGAACAGTTTCTGCGTGTAGGGATGACGCGGCGACGCGAAGAAGGCCTCGCGCGGCGCTTCCTCGACGATTTCGCCGGCATACATGACGCCGACGCGCTGCGCCATTTGCGCGACGACACCCAGATCGTGCGTGATCAACAGCATGCCCATGCCGCGCTCGGCCTGCAGGCGGCGCAGCAGGTCGAGAATCTGCGCCTGGATGGTGACATCGAGCGCCGTCGTCGGCTCGTCGGCAACCAGCAGGCGCGGATTTCCGGCCAGTGCAACGGCGATCATCACGCGCTGCTTCATGCCGCCGGAAAGCTGGAATGGGAATTCGTCGAGACGGCGCGGTGCGTCGGCAATGCCGACCGCATTGAGCAGTTCCAGCGCGCGTTGGCGCGCCGCCTTGCCGGTTATTTCCAGGTGGCGTTCGAGCACTTCGCTGATCTGTCGCCCGACGGTCAGCACCGGGTTGAGGCTGGTTGCCGGTTCCTGGAATATCATCGCCATGCCGCCGCCGCGGATGGCGCGCATGTCCGTTTCCGGCAACTGCAGGAGATCGTGGCCGTCGAAATTGACTTCGCCGCCGAGAATGCGCCCGGCCGCTGGGAGCAGGCGCAGCAGCGACAGCGCGGTGGCCGACTTGCCACAGCCCGATTCGCCAAGCAGCGCGAGCGTTTCTCCCGCGCGCAGATCGAAGTCGATGCCGTCCACCGCCACCAGTACCTTACGCGTGCTGGCAAAGCCCATGCGCAGACCGCGCACGCTCAGGATCACATCGCCGCGCTTGCTCATGACGACCCCGCCAGACGCGGATCGAAGGCGTCGCGCACCGCATCGGCGAGCAGGTTGGCTGCCAGCACCAGCGCGAACATGAAAACGAAAGCCGCCGCCAGCGACCACCAGACCATCGGCTCGCGCGCCAGCTCCATGCGAGCGTTGTTGATCATCATGCCGAAGCTGATCATCGACTGATCGACGCCGATGCCAATGTAGGACAGCACGGCTTCGGCCAGTACCAGCCCGGAAAAATCCATTACCAGCGCGATGATCACGATGTGCATCAGATTGGGCAGGATGTGACGCAGGATGATGCGCAGGTCGGCGACACCGAAGGCCTGTGCGGCCTGAATGTATTCCAGCTCACGCAGCTTCAGCGTTTCGCCGCGCAACAGGCGGCACAGACCGGTCCAGCTGGTCAGGGCAAGGATGAAGCACAGCGCCAGCAGGCGCATGTCGGCGCGTTCGGCAGCGGTGGCAAACCACTGCGGATGCGTGTCGATGACGACCTGCATCATCAGCACGGCGGCGGCGATCAGCAGCACGCCGGGGATCGAGCTCAGCGTCGTGTAGAGATACTGGATCACGTCGTCGACCCAGCCGCGAAAGTAACCGGCGAAGATACCGAAGCCGATGGCCAACGGCAAAGTCACCAGCGTCGTCACCAGCCCGATCACCAGCGCCGTGCGCACGCTCTTGAGGATCTGGTAGAACACGTCCTGCCCGACCTTGTCGGTGCCGAAGACGTGGTAATCGATGCATAGTGCGGCAAGCGGCAGCATGAGCAGCAACAGCACGCCCACGACAGCCAGGACGGCGTTCCAGGCGAATTCCGTATCACCACGCCAGAGGCCGCACCACGCCTTCATCATGGAGAACGCACGCCGGCGAGCCAATAAATACGCGCCTCCCAGAGCCATACACCCGAACATCAAGGCAGCAAGCGCCTTGGCGACCAGTACTCGCTTGACCACATCCGCATCGCGCCGCCCCTCGTCATCACCCAGATGCGCGCCGCCGTGCTTGAGACGCGGGAAATCGCGCGTCGTCTGGACGCTGCCGTCAGCGCTGCGCACTTCGACCGACTCCTTGGAATAGGCCCGCGTCGCCAGCGGCGCGGAATAAGTTTTCTCGATGCGCGTGCGCAGGGGCGTCGCCAGCGCGTCGAGCACGGACAGCACTTCGACGGCGTAGGCCGCCGGCTTGTCCGCCTCGCGGTTCTCCAGTCGCGGGCGGTAATGCAAGGAGTCAAGCAGTCCGACCAGCACGAAGGCCACCAGCACCGTGGCCGCCGCCATGCCCGGCCGGCTGCGCCCGACCCGCCGCCACGCTGCGCGCAGGGGCGGATTGCGCGACGACAGCGCGCCGAGCACGATTCCGGCCAGCACTAGCAGCCAGATCAGCACGTCGGACCAGAGAAGGATGGGAAGGACGCTCATTGGTCGAAGCGAATCCGTGGATCGACGAAGGTATAGGAAATGTCGGTCAGGATCAGACCGACGATGTACAGCACCGAGCCGATGAAGACCATGGCGCGCACGACGGCGAAATCCTGGGCCTGGATGGCATCGATGGTGTAGCTGCCCAGCCC
>JANNNT010000139.1:0-14392 GCA_031398685.1 Rhodocyclaceae bacterium
TCTGGCGAAGGACATGGCGCGCGCCCTGTCGATGGTGTCGATCCGCGTGGTCGAGACGGTGCCCGGAAAATCCTGTATGGCGCTCGAACTGCCGAACGCCAAACGGCAAATCGTGCGGCTCTCGGAAATCATTTCGAGCAGTGCTTATCATGACATGTCGTCGCCTCTGGCGATGACACTTGGCAAGGACATCGGCGGTCATCCGGTGGTCGTCGATCTGGCCAAGATGCCGCATCTGCTGGTCGCCGGTACGACCGGTTCGGGCAAATCGGTCGGCATCAACGCGATGATTCTCTCGCTGCTCTACAAGTCCGAGCCGGACAAGGTGCGGCTGATTCTGGTCGACCCGAAAATGCTCGAACTGTCGATCTACGAAGGTATCCCGCATCTGCTGGCGCCGGTGGTGGTCGACATGAAACATGCCGCCAACGCGCTCAACTGGTGCGTGGCCGAAATGGAAAAACGCTACAAGCTGATGTCGGCCATGGGCGTGCGCAATATCGCCGGCCTCAACCACCGCATCAAGGACGCCGAGAAAGCTGGCAAGAAATTGGCGAATCCATTCTCTCTGACGCCGGAAGCGCCCGAGCCGCTGGTTTCCATGCCGCACATTGTTGTGGTCATCGACGAACTGGCCGATCTGATGATGGTCGCCGGAAAGAAAGTTGAACAGTTGATTGCGCGGTTGGCACAGAAGGCGCGTGCGGCGGGGATTCACCTGATTCTGGCGACACAGCGGCCGTCGGTCGACGTGATCACTGGCCTGATCAAGGCCAACATCCCGACACGCATGTCCTTCCAGGTGTCTTCAAAGATCGATTCGAGGACCATCCTCGACCAGATGGGTGCCGAGGCCCTGCTCGGTCAGGGCGACATGCTTTATCTTGCGCCGGGAACCGGCTACCCGACGCGTGTGCACGGCGCTTTTGTCGCCGACGATGAAGTGCATCACGTGGTCGATTACCTGAAGCGTGCGGGAGCACCGGACTATGTTGAAGGCGTGTTGACCGGTGGCGGTCTCGACGACGAAGGCGAGGGGGCCAACGGTGAGAGCGAGGGCGGTGGTGATGCCGAGACCGACGCGCTGTATGATCAGGCCGTCGAGATCGTGCTCAAGAACCGTCGCGCTTCGATTTCACTCGTTCAACGCCATTTGCGCATTGGCTACAACCGCTCGGCTCGACTGATCGAAGCGATGGAGAAGGCCGGCTTGGTGTCAGCCATGGATGGGCGTGGTGGCCGCGAGGTTATCGCGCGCAGGGAAGAAAACTGATGAAACGTCTATTTTTTGCGATATTTTTGCTGGTCGTTGCGCAAGCCGCTAGTGCAGGCGCAGTCGACAAGTTGCACCACTTTTTCGAATCGACAAAGACGATGCGTGCCGATTTTGCGCAGATCGTTGTTGCCAAGAACGGAAAGAAGCCGCAGCAGTCGACCGGCGTGATGATGTTTTCGCGTCCGGGGAAATTCCGCTGGCAGATCGATAAACCCTACAGCCAGTTGCTGGTAGGCGATGGCGAAAAGGTCTGGATCTATGATCCTGACCTGCGCCAGGTGACGGTGAGAAAAGTCGATGCTGCCCTCGGCAGCACGCCGGCGGCACTGCTTGTTGGCGAGGGGGGTGGAAAAAGCACCCTGGAAAAGAACTTTAGCTTGCGCGAAGCCGGTGAACGCGAGGGCCTTGACTGGATCGAAGCGATTCCAAAGACACCAGACAGCGGCTTCGAGAAGTTGCAGCTGGGTTTTTCCGGAAACGACCTGAAGGCGATGGAACTGTTCGACAACTTCGGGCAAACAACCTCGCTGCTCTTTTTGCATATTGAACGCAATCCGCCGATTGCAGCTACGTTTTTTCGATTTACGCCACCTGCCGGCGTCGATGTCATCGGTGAGTGATCTTTTCTCACAGTCGCACCCGGTGCCCCTCGCGGAGGAACTTCGACCCGCCACGCTGGACGAAGTGATTGGCCAGCAGCATCTGCTCGGTCCCGGCAAGCCACTACGTCTGGCCTTTGAAGCCCGGAAACTGCACTCGCTGATTCTCTGGGGTCCGCCCGGGGTTGGCAAAACGACACTGGCGCGTCTGATGGCCGACGCCTTTGACGCCGAATTCATGGCGCTGTCGGCGGTATTTTCCGGCGTCAAGGATATCCGCGAGGCGGTTACGCGTGCCGAGGTGACACGGGCGCAAAATGGCCGGCCGACGATCCTTTTTGTCGACGAAGTTCATCGTTTCAACAAGGCGCAGCAGGATGCTTTTTTGCCCTATGTTGAAGGCGGGTTGCTGACGCTGGTCGGTGCAACGACCGAGAATCCCTCCTTTGAAGTTAACTCTGCGCTGCTTTCACGTTCCTCGGTTTACGTGCTGAATCCCTTATCAGAAGACGAGTTGGGTCTCCTGTTCGAACGTGCCTGCAAGCAAGCATTGCAAGGCTTGAGCTTTGATGACGATGCGCGGTCACGCCTCATCGGTCAGGCCGACGGCGATGCGCGTCGCCTCATCAACTTTCTGGAACAGACGCGTACGGCTGCCGCCACGGCGAAAATTTCCCGCATCGACGGGGCTTTCATCGACAACACACTGGCCCAGAGTCTGCGGCGGTTCGACAAGGGCGGCGATGCCTTCTACGACCAGATTTCAGCCTTGCACAAATCGGTGCGCGGCTCTAATCCGGATGCCGCGCTTTACTGGTTCTGCCGCATGCTCGATGGTGGAGCCGATCCGCGCTATCTGGCCCGGCGCATCGTACGTATGGCGTGGGAAGACATCGGCCTGGCCGATCCGCGCGCGGCGCAGATCGCTGGCGAGGCGGCGGCAACCTATGAACGTCTTGGTTCGCCTGAGGGCGAACTGGCGCTCGCTGAAACCGTGATCTATCTGGCCATGGCGGCCAAATCGAATGCCGCCTACGTCGCGTATAATGCGGCGCGTGGTTTCGTAGCCAAGGATGGTTCAAGGCCGGTTCCGCTGCACTTGCGCAATGCACCGACGCGGCTGATGAAGGATCTCGACTACGGCAAGAATTACCGCTATGCGCACGATGAAACTGGCGGCTATGCGGCGGGTGAGGACTATTTTCCCGAGGGAATGCCACACGTTGAGTGGTATCGGCCGGTTGAGCGCGGGCTGGAAATAAAAATCGGCGAAAAACTCACGCACTTGCGTGAACTCGACCGAAATGCACCCGCAAAGAATTCGAAAAACTCTGAGGACTAAAGATGCTTGATATACAGTTGTTGCGCAACAATATTGATGCCGTCTCGGAACGACTGGCCACACGGGGCTACACGCTCGATACAGCCGCTTTCCAGAAACTCGAAGCCGAACGCAAGACTCTGCAGACGCGCACGCAGGATTTGCAAGCCAGCCGCAACAGCCTGTCCAAGCAGATCGGCATGCTCAAGGGCAAGGGCGAGGATGCTTCAGCCGCAATGGCCGAAGTCGCTGCGCTGAAGGATGAACTGGAGGCCAACGAGGTTCGACTTGGCGACTTGCTCAGGAAATTCGACGCCTTCGTGGCAACCATTCCGAATCTGCCGCAGGAGAGCGTTCCAGTCGGTAAATCTGAAGTCGATAACGTTGAAGTCAGTCGCTGGGGAACGCCGCGCCGATTTGATTTTGCGGTAAAGGATCACGTTGATCTGGGCGAGGCGTTGGGGCAACTTGATTTCGCAACGGCGGCCAAGATTGCCGGCGCGCGTTTTTCCTTAATGAAAGGGCCGCTCGCCCGACTGCATCGCGCCATCGCCCAGTTCATGCTCGACGTGCATACCGAAGAGCATGGATATACCGAAGTCTATGCGCCTTACCTCGTCAATGCCGCGAGCATGACGGGAACCGGTCAGTTGCCCAAGTTCGAGGCCGATCTGTTCAAGATTTTGCGCACTGACGCTGAACCGCTCTACCTGATTCCGACCGCTGAAGTTCCGGTGACCAATATCGTGCGCGACGAGATTCTTGCCCAGGATGCTTTGCCACTCAAAATGGTCTGCCATACGCCATGTTTCCGCTCGGAAGCGGGTTCCTACGGCAAGGACACGCGGGGCATGATTCGCCAGCACCAGTTCGACAAGGTTGAACTGGTGCAGATTGTCTCGGCCGAAAAATCTGCCGAGGCCCTTGAAAACCTGACCCGGCATGCCGAGATCATCCTCGAAAAGCTTGAACTGCCATATCGTCGCGTTGCCCTGTGTACCGGCGACATGGGCTTCTCGTCAGCCAAGACCTACGACCTGGAAGTCTGGCTGCCGGCGCAGAATACCTACCGCGAAATTTCTTCATGCTCGAACTTCGAGGCCTTCCAGGCGCGGCGCATGCAGGCGCGTTGCCGCAACGAGAAAAACAAAACTGAACTGGTGCACACGCTCAATGGTTCGGGTTTGGCGGTGGGGCGTACGTTGGTGGCCATCATGGAGAACGGTCAGAATGCCGACGGCAGCATTACCGTGCCCGCAGCCTTGCGTCGCTATATTGGCGGCATGGAAAAAATCACCGCGTGATATAAAAAACGGCGAGTTCTTCAACGTTGAACTACGGGTAGCTCAGTGCTGCCCGTTGTCCTTTTGGCAACCCAGACAATCGGCCGGTAGGGGCGTTCGTAGCGATTGAGGATGTCCGTATCGACGCGGATATGTCATCCCGCGTTCCCCGGCCGGGCTTGTCGCCAGCTTGCAGCAGGCAGTCGCCTTGCTATTCAACTCCGGATCAGCGTGCGTCGGGCTCGAAAAGACTTTTTTGATCAGCAGAGGTGTTCTCTTCGAACAGCCGGTATAAAACAGCGAGAATTAGAAGGGTAACGCGCATCAGGTAGTCGAGTCGTGCTAAAATCGCGCCCCTGACGGAGAGGTGGCAGAGTGGTCGATTGTACCTGACTCGAAATCAGGCGTACTGCAAGGTACCGAGGGTTCGAATCCCTCCCTCTCCGCCAGTAGAATCAAGCGCTTAGCCAAACTCACAAGGTTTGGCTTTTTGCTTTCTGGATTTCATGTAGCCACAGTGTAGCCAAAACTGAGAAATGCTGGTGTGAGCGAGTAGCCATCTGATCCGTTGCTCCATAAACAAAAAATAGCCAAGCCCTGCCGGTTAGTAGCCGAAGAATAGATGGAATGGGTTGCTTTCCTGAGGTCACGTTCTCGCGCCCCACGACGTTTCCACCCTTTTTGAAGGAGAGGCTATGTTGCCATCTACCGTAGACCGCGTGCCGGATCACACGGCCGAGCACGTAAACCAGCATATTCGCGAGCGAATGCACAAAAACGTTGCGAAGGCCATACGCGCAGGACCCCAATATGTGGAGCGTCGCCTTGCCGCCCTCGATCGTGAATGGGATATTGAGCGTGTGCTGGAAGCCAACGCTGCCACGGTCGTGCTGGCCTCCTTCGCACTCAGCCACAGTGTCGATCGGCGGTTTCTTTATCTGCCTGTCGTTGTTGGTGGCTTTCTGCTTATGCATGCTCTGCAGGGGTGGTGTCCGCCGCTACCGCTGCTGCGCCGTTTTGGAGTGCGTGCCGCCTCCGAAATCGACGAAGAGCGCCGTATGCTGCAGACGTTGCGCGCTCACTTGGCTAAGTCTGGCGCGATCGAGAGGGAGACCAGCGAAGGCGCCGCGCGCCAAGCTGGATGAGCATTTCGACGGGCATTCTCGGTCCCCCCGTGTTTCAAGGCGTGCAGGCGCTGCAAACGCAGTTTCGAAGAAATTGCCTCCGTTTGAAAGAACGGCCGTTGAACCGGTAAAAATTGCAAATGCGGGTAAGAATTACTTAGCCGCTTGTAGCCCAGGCTGCATTTCGGACGAGGAACAAGGTTTGCTTCTCTCGGACTATAAGCAGCCATCAGCGGGTGCTCTAACTTATTGCGAAAGGACGATCCATGGAAACCAGAACCGTAGAAACAACCAATTATGATACCGACTTTACACCGCCCCTTTTTGGCATCCGTTGGGCCGCCGTAATCGCTGGCCTTGCGGTCGGTCTGGGCGTGCACCTGTTGCTGCTGCTGATCGGCGCCGCCGCCGGGTTTGCCGTCTACGGCGGCGGCGAACGCCCGGACGGCGGCAGCGTTTCGCTCGCCGCAGCGATCTGGAGCTCGATCAGTCTGCTCGTTGCGGCGGTGATCGGCGGTTACGTAGCGGCGCGGGCGTCCGGGCTGCGCCGGAACGCCGACGGCGTGCTCCACGCCGTCGCCTCGTGGGGCGCGTCGATGCTGTGCTATGCACTGCTGACTGGCACCGTGGCTGGAAACGCGCTGACCGGGGCCTTCGGAATGGCGGCCGCTTCGGCCGGCGTGGTCAGTGCCCAAACTTCAGAGTCGTCGATGAGCGAACTGCTGGCCGGGTTGGAACGCGGTGACCGAGTCGGTTCGGTCAGGATGCTGCGTGAGCGTTTCGGTTTGACTTCGGAGCAGGCCGAGCGCCTCGCCGACCGCGCCCTCGCCACGATCGGTGGTACTGGCAGTGCCGGAGCGAATGCCAACGTGAATGATGCAGCGCAAGCCGCATCGGCGACCAGTGCTTGGCTGAGCCTGGTCATTCTTCTGTCACTGGCCGCTGGTGCCGGGGGTGGACTGATCGGCGCTCGCGCAAGCCTCAAGCGCTCGCGCCCCGGGCATTACCGTGAACGAGTTGTCAACACCCACACCGGCCACCACATGCCGACCGCCAGCTGATGATGCGCCTACCTCGTTCCGGCAGGACCGGAGCGAATGCTGAAATCCTGTGACGGCCGCCTTAGCGGCCGTCAGCGCATCGTATCGTCAACGAACGCTTCGAGCAGCACGGCGCCGATGTATCGCGTAACAGGCGCCATTTGTCGCCGGGACCGTCTCGCTGCTCGGCGCAAGCCGACGGCCATACTTGCGGCGGTAGTCGCCCGTTATTGCACCATTGAACGGCATTCTTCGGCGCAACGTTGGCATGCCAGCGCGCATTGCTGGCGATGATTCATCGAATGCTTGCCGCATTCGCGTCCACATTTGTCGCAAATCGGCGCAGAGGAGGTAAATGGATCCGGCAAAATCACTGCCACGAGCGGAACGTCGTCCACTGCCGCCCGATGACCCGAAACGGCGCTGTCCTGATATTTCCCTGGCACGAAAGACGCTAGGGTGGGAACCGCACATCTTTGAAGATGGACTGGAAGCCACCATCAACTGTTTTCGCTATGAGCTGAATTGCCGATGCGGAAAACCTTCGTTCCTCGATTCGCTGGATCGCCGGCCGGTTCGGCCCTATGAGGTTCACGTCTCGTTGATGGGTAAGGTCGGCAAGAGTTTCTTTTCCGCTCCAGCACCCGCCGACCACCTCATGCCGACCGCCGGCTGAGGTGTCTAGCGCTCCGGCGGGCCGGGCGATTGCTGGGAGCCGATGACGGCCGCGTTGGCGCTCGTCGGCGCGTCCTCAGCCAGCGCTTCGAGCAGCGCGGCGGCGATGTCATCGCGTAACAGGCGCCATTTCGGTCCACCGGCAAGAGCGTACCGCTGGTTCACCTCGAGTTCGATGCCGGCGTAATCGGCGGCCGGATGCCGCCGCCGCAACCACGTACAGAAGCCGTCCGAACGTCCGGTGTAGGGGTAGTTTCGACGCAGTTTGATTCCAGACGACCGGCGGCGCAGCGCCGCTATCCAGCGCAGACACAACGCCCGTTCGTTATCGCGCGCGGGGTCGTAGAGGAAGCCGACGTCAGCGCTGCGCACCCGCTCCGCAAAGGTCGGCGTGAAGCTATGGCTGGAAATATGGATTACGCGCAGCCCGCGCGCCAGGGCGTCGGCGATGTGCCGTTCGACGCGTCGCCGGTAGGGGAGGTAGTAACGCGCGACTATTTCTTCCCGCGCCGATCGTGGCAGCGTGCGCGTAACCTCCGAAAAGAGTCCTGGATGCCCGGGCGAACGGTTCAGATCGATTAGCAGGCGGCTGACAACGGTGGCTATAACGGAACAGCCCAATACCCGCGCCAGTTCACGGGCAAGAGTGGCGGCGCCGGGGTCGTGCCCGCAGTGGCTGAGCAGGAGAGCCTGGTGTTGGGCGAACAGCGGTCGGTACGGCGCGGGGATGCGGTTGCCCGCATGCTCGCAGGTGATTAGATAATATAGTCCGCGCGCGGAAGGATTCATCGGTCCGACATTAATCGGTGGCGAGGAACGGCTGGTTGTCGCGCAGACAGTGGCACAACTGCCGATACACCGGGCGCAGGCGCGCCGCTTCGCCGTCGAGCGTGCTGGCGAGTCGGCGCGCCAGCGTCCCGTGCTCAGCGATCCGACGTAGCGGCGGTAGCCATAACGGTGCCAGCAGCCCGTCGTCCGTCAGAATCTCGATCAGCCGCTGCCAAGCTTCACCGGCGCGGCAAGACGTCGTCGGAAGGCCCAGGCTGGCCAGGTAGCGGCCATCGGTGATAGGCGCCTGCTCGGCGTCGCGGGTACAGTCTTCGAGGATGGACAGCAGTCGAGGCGTAGGCAGGGGGGCACGCACGGAATCTGCGTAGATCCGGCGCACCAGCGCGGAAACCGCCGCGGCGACCGCCAGATCGGCGAACGGATTTTCCTGAACGTCGAGCAGGCGGATCTCGATCGCGCTGCGCGAAAAGCGCGGTACCGCCGCGCGGACATCGAGCCATTCGTGGCTCAGCGCGCCGGCATCCGCGCCGAGCACTGCGTCATACGTTGCGATTTCGCGATACATCGGTTCGAGAACCCGGTTCCGGTATTCATCGGGTGATGCGCTTGGTTCGGGGATGCAGTCGCCCATCGACGACGGTACCTGACTTTGGTGATCGCGATATATCGCGAGACGATAGTTCATGTAACCGCTGAAGCGGCCATCGGCCCAAGGCGAACTGGCGGCGAGCGCGGGCAGGATCGGCAGGACCAGACGGACCGCGCTGTGCAAGCGGGCGAATTCGGCATCCCCGGCAAACGGCAGATTGAGCTGCATGCTTTGCAGGTTGGCCCAGCCATGGCGGCGGCAATCGAAGATACGATCGTAGCTGCGGTAAATGGCTGCGTTTTCGTGCGGCCATAGCATGGCCTCGGAGCGCGGGTTCATCCAGGGATGCATGCCCCCCGGCATCAGTTGTGCATCGAGCGGTGCCAGTTTTGCGTTGATTTCACGGACCGCCGCACGGAAAGCCGCCGGCAACTCTTCCAGCGACGGGACAGGATGCGGGTTTTTCAACTCCAGCACGTGCAGCACAAGTTCGTTCGACCAGCCAATTTCGCCGTGCAAGACTTCGCTCGCGGGGCGCCCCTCATCGTCTTGCAGCAGCCGGTCGGCGAGCGGGCACACATTGAGGTGTTCGCGGTCGACGATCATGTATTCGATTTCGACACCGTAGCCGGCGAACGCCGACAAAAGTGGTACCGCTGTCGTCACGTTCATCTTGTATCGCGTCCCCGGTCAAGTCGTTTCAGACGGCGCAGAAATACACCCATGACTTCTCGATATAGCGCGTCTTTCAGCACGGCGTCCTCGTGGCCGGCGTCGACATTCGGATTGTCGTTGACCTCGATGATGCAGCAGCGGGTGCTGGTCTGCTTGACGTCCACTCCGTAGAAACCGTCGCCGATCAGGTTCGCCGCTTCCAGCGCAATACGTAGGACTTCTTCGGGGGCTTCACCCACCGCAAGCGCTTCCGTCCGTCCCTCGCTGCGGCCGTTGTGGCCATGGTGATCGATGATCTGCCAATGACCGTTGGCCATGTAGTATTTGCAGACAAATATAACGCGTCGGTCAAGAATGCCGACCCGCCAGTCAAACTCGGTGGGCAACCATTCCTGGGCGACAATCAGCGCGGATCCGTTTAGCAGTTCATCGACCATGGCGCGCAGCGCATGCTTGCTTTCAACCTTGCTCACGCCGATGGAAAAGGAGCTGTCCGGCTGCTTCAGGACGCACGGCAGGGCAAGCAGCGGAATGATTTGCTCGGTGTTGCCGCGGTGAATCAGCAAGGTACGGGGTACCGGCAGATTGTGGTGCGCGAGCAACTCCGCCAGATAAACCTTGTTGTTGCATTTCAGTATTGAGTCGGGGTCGTCGATAACCACCAGGCCTTCGCTCTGGGCGCGACGCGCAAAGCGGTAGGTGTGGTGATGGACGAACGTCGTGTCGCGGATGAACAGTGCGTCGAATTCCGGAAGGCGGTTGAAGTCGGCCTCGGTAATGAAGGTAGGGCGCATGCCAAGTTCGGTTGCGGCGGCGGCGAACTTGTGCAGCGCTGCGGCGTTGGACGGCACATTCGCGCCCTGTGGATCGTGCAGGATGGCCAAGTCGAAACAGCGTGCCCCCGTGCCGTTGGTTGGCCGGTTACGACCGGCGAAGTAGCTTTCTCCCGCTTCGAAGGCGAAACGGCGATGATCGTCGGGAAGTTCGTGCAGCCCGAGCAGGTAAACGCTGTGGGTGTGCCAGTGGCCCTCCGTTCGCTCGAAGCGTGCGCACAGCAATGGTGCCTGCAACAAAGTGAAAAGCTGGCCGGCGAGGACGTCATAGTGCTGGACTGGATTACGGCCGAAGTAGACACTCAGTTCGATGTGGTCGGTGGTCAGCGGGGCGAACATCTGTTCGATCAACTGAGAGAGCTTGGCGGTGAGCACCTGAGCCAGATTGTGCGATTGCAGATCCTCTATCGTGCCGGCACTCGGCCAGGGCTTGTGCCCGCGCGCGTCGGCCAGCAGCGAGACATAGTAGCCGAGGCTCTGATACGCATAGGAACGGCACAGGTTGAAGACGTGCGCGGCGCGGTCTTCGCCGTAAGCCGGCTCGGCGAGGTAGCTGCGGGCGGGCACGACGGTCACGCCAGCGCCGGTCGAAGGCCAGTCTTCGGGAGCGTCGACGATTATCAACGTGCTCATGAACTCACCGTCGGGGCGTCGCCGCGCTTCGGGGAAATGACAAGCAGGTTGGCGTCGTGGGTGAGAAGGCCGAGCATGACGGCGTTGAATACGCGGTCTATGCGTATCCAGTAATTGCGAGTGGCGCCATAGGGGTGAGGGCCGTACGGGTCGGCCACCAGCAGTTTGTGCTCGGGTCGGTTGTAGCCAGCGATGACGACGAAGTGTCCGGACGGGGTGCCGCGCAGGTCATCCGCGATGTCGGTCGGGCCGTACTCGCGCGCGGTGCGGTACAGGAAGGTCGAACTCAATCCGGTGATGATCGGATGCCGACGGCGCAAGAGTCCGCGTACCAGCGGAGGGGACAGGTCGGTAAAACGCAGGGAACCTCCCATACGCAGAAACTCCAGATAGCCTTCGGTGGCGTAAAGAAGCCAGCGGTCGCGCTTCCACTGAAGCTGGGCTCGCAGACGCTCGGCGATGTCCATGCGCTGACGGAACCAGACCGGATCGAAGACATTGATATTGAAGGTGTAGATCGTTGCCGAGTAACCGTGCAGCAGGGCATCGCAAGCGAGAAATACGGCAAAAGTGCCGCCATGGCGAAGTGCTCGGGTCCGCCCGATTACCTCGTCCAGTGGCGTGTCATCGCCCCAATAACGGTAGACGGCGTGCAGGCAGGTCGGCCCACAGCTGGTTTCGTCGGGTTGCGGCAATATGCACAACGGCAATTGAAGAGAACTGGGCAGCATCGCGGTCCGATGTATACGTGCAACGATCATGACGGCCATGCCGTCGCTACCGATCGCAGCAGCTTTCGTGCCTGCTACCAGACTGCTACCGGGCAAGGGAAGGGCTAGGCGGATTTCATTCTTTTGGTGCAGCGAAAAAGGCGGCAAGAGTTGTGGCTGGCACCCTGATTGCCGGGGAGAGTCGCGTCACTGCCGTTGGTGTATCGGCACGTCGGAACGGCGTGGAACGTTTCGTAAAGAAAACGACGATAGTCCAAGAGCGCAACGGCACTCCGGTTGAGTTTCACATCGAATATTGCCGTGGCTGTTCAACCATCCTGACAAAAATACACATCGTGTAATTATTGCCGCACAACTTCCGCGATTCTTCCGGGAATGCAAATAGAAACCACGTAGGCCGTTGGCGCCCGGCCCTTATGGGTGCGGCATTACTACAACGAATTAATCGGTGTTGCCAAGGCAATCAACAATTTCGAAGATATTGAGATCAATCCGACCTCTTTTTAGACCGTGTTGGGGGTTCATCAAGGTGTAACGCAGCGGGAGGACAATTTTCGACTCAATCACACTTCGGCCTGTTTCCTGGGCATAGGGACAAACAAGGGTTTCAAAATGTACAGACTGGAAAAATACGTCGGACACATCGTTCGTCTAAACAAACAGGCATTTCAAGAGATTGCCAGACGGGACAGGCGCTGCAAGGAGCCACTGGAGAACTGTTTCTTGGTTGCTGCAGTAAGTCGAGAAATGCGCAAACTGATCTGCTATGGCGCGAATCTGAGGATTACTGTTGGCGTATCCGAGGTCGTGTTGATCTAAGTGCTCTCATGCTGACCAAGAATAGGGGTTGACTATTTGCTCCTTCCCTAAGCCACATTGCTCAGTCTGGAAAACCTGCGTGCCTTGATGATCCGTGCCGGCTCGGCGGAGGCGATGGACCTCGAGGGATTACCCATTGATCGCCTGGCCGTGCTGCCGGGTGGCCTGGCCATCATGTGCACGGTTTTCTCAGGAATTGCCGGCAAGCTGGCTGCTGACCAATCCCTTGAGTGCGGCGGTGCTCGCTGACGAAAGCATGGCTTGGCAGCGTGTCGGTTCCGGATTGCACGTCAAACGTCGGGCTCGGGCATTGCCATCCGCGAATAACGACTGCATGACGACATGCCGCTGGGCGTGATCATGGTGAGTGGATCCGGGAGGTGTCCGCGGGTTCGCGATGGACTTGAGTCGCGAGACTGAAACTTGAACCTTGTATCTTTAAATCGTCATGTTAATGATGATGTTGAGGCTAATGTTAATGTATTGGGGATGGATTCAGGCTGTCGGGTTGCGCGTCAGCGGAAGGTTGTTTCTCCGGAAGGTCACGCACGGTTTCCAGAGTGTTGTTCTCTAGTGGAAGCCCGAGGCTAAAGGCGATGGCGCCGCGAGCAGCGTGCGCCAATTCGCGTCGTTGCGTTGTCTTTGATTCGAGCGGAGGCGTTGGCCGCAGACGAACGGTCAGCGAACGGCAGGCTAGAATCGCAGCCAAGCATTCGCCCAGCGTGGTTTCGCCGGCATAAGCCGGTGCCAAGCTGTGGCGACCGTTGTCATCAAAATAGGATAGCGCCACCGGTTGAACCGGACGTCCCGTATCTACAGCCGGTTGCATCAGCGCGCTGTGAAACTTCAGCAAGTGAGTGCCATCCGTTGTGGTGCCTTCAGGGAAAATCGCCACATCCTTTTCGGCATCGAGAAGTACGTCGATCTCAGAATTGACCAACTTGGCATGTCGGCTGCTGCTGCGGCGCAGGAACACGGTATCAACATTCGCCGCCAGCCATCCAATCAGTGGCCAGTGGCGTACCTCGGCCTTGGAGACGAAGGCCATTGGGCGTGCGGCGTTGAGTGCGTAAATATCGAGCCATGAAATGTGATTGGCGACAAACAGGCTGCCCGGTGCGGCACCTGCCAACTTCGCGTCGAGCCTGATATTGAGGATGTCGAGCAATTGGCGCGACCAGTTTTGTTTAAGCCAGAGTCGTCGGGTGTCGCGGACGAACGGAAAAATACAGGCCACCGAGGCTGCACCCCACAGCAGGTGCAGCCCTAACCGCGTACAGCGAAGGATTTGAATCGGGCGCGGTGTCGTCATGGCTTGTCAGACGACTCAGTCCTCTTTTCCGGTGAAGTGTTTGGCGTAGCGGCTGTTCATGCGCGACATCGGCATCAGGATGGGCAGGTCGGCGGTGTTGAAATCCGGATCCCAGGCCGGATCGCCACAGACGTAAGCGCCAGCACGCAGATAGCCCTTGATCAGTGGCGGAAGCTCAGCCGGCAGATCGTTGCGCAAGGCGGCCAGAGGCAAGGGGCAGCGCGGGAAAACGCGGTATTCGAGCGGGCACATGTTTTCGCCGAGCCGGGAATACATGCTGGCAGCGGCATGGCCGCCGTCGGCCATGCTGATGCTCGCGCAACCGATCAGGTACTCGTAGCGATTTTCAATCATGTACTTGGCCAGACCTGCCCACAGCAGCGTGATCGTCGCCCCGGTGCGATAGTCCGCATGTACGCAGGAGCGACCGATTTCGACCATGCGCGGGCGCAGATGCTGCAATCGAGTCAGATCGAATTCGTTCTCGGAATAGTAATTGCCGACCTTGCGCGCGTTTTCGGGCGACAGGATGCGGTAGGTGCCGACCACCGCACCTGAATTGTCATCGCGGACAATAAGGTGCTCGCAGTACGGGTCATAGATGTCCTGATCAACGCCCGGCGTGCGGGTCGGCAGGTTGGCGCCGAGTTCGCCGGCGAAGATGCGAAAACGCAATTTTTGCGCTTCTATAAC
>JANNNT010000205.1:0-5777 GCA_031398685.1 Rhodocyclaceae bacterium
CATATCGTGGCCTCGACGGGCTTGTTCGGCGCAACTCAGCAGTTGCTCGGCAACATCATGACGCGTTTTGGCGTGCACACCAGCTTCGTCTCGCAGACCAGCGTTGACGCATGGGAAGCGGCAATCCGCCCCGAAACAAAGCTGTTTTTCCTTGAAACACCGTCCAACCCGCTCACCGAAATTGCCGATATTTCTGCACTGGTTGCGCTTGCGCACGCGCGGGGTATTCTGGTCGCGGTCGATAACTGCTTCTGTACCCCGATTTTGCAGCGTCCGCTTGATCTGGGGGTCGATCTCGTCGTGCATTCGGCCACCAAGTTCCTCGACGGTCAGGGGCGTGTGCTCGGCGGCGCCGTTTGCGGCGCAAAGAAGCTGACCGACGAAGTGCTCAAGTTCCTGCGCACCGCCGGGCCGACGCTTTCCGCCTTCAATGCGTGGGTACTGCTCAAGGGGCTGGAAACGCTCAAGATCCGGATCGAAGCCCAGTCGGCCAACGCTCTGGAGCTGGCGTGCTGGCTTGAAGCGCATCCCAAGGTCGCACGGGTTTACTACCCTGGTCTGGAATCGCATCCGCAGTTTGAACTCGCCAAACGCCAGCAGAAAAGCGGCGGTGCCATCGTCGCCTTTGAAGTCAAGGGCGCGCGTGCCGAGGCCTGGAAGGTTATCGACAGCTGCCGTTTGCTCTCGATTACGGCGAATCTTGGCGATACCAAAACCACCCTTACGCACCCCGCGTCTACAACGCATGGCCGCATCACGCCGGAACAGCGCGCGGCGGGCGGTATCACCGAAGGCCTGCTGCGGGTGGCGGTGGGGCTGGAGGCCGTCGTCGATTTGCAGAACGATCTGGACGCCGGCCTCTCGCTTACTTGAATCCGCGGTTAGCGGTGCCGGTTTCCACTGTGGTGTGAACTAGCGGCCGGTTTGCTTGCGCCAGCCCGGTGTCCACCCGGTGCTTTGGGTGCACTTCCTCGTGGCGCGCCACTGCCTGAACGGCCGGCTTGTGAGCGCTGACCGCCGCGTGCTCCGGCCGAACGCATCAGGATCGGCTCGGCGCGGATGCTTGGATCGGGCTCGTAACCCGGGAAGGCAACGACTTCGATCTGTTTTTTGAGCAGGCGCTCGATGTCATGCAAGAGCTTATTTTCATCGACGCAAACCAGCGACACGGCCGCCCCCTCGGTACCCGCACGACCGGTACGGCCGATGCGGTGCACGTAGTCTTCGGCAACGTTCGGCAGTTCGAAATTGACGACATGCGGCAATTCGTTGATGTCGATGCCGCGTGCCGCAATATCGGTAGCCACCAGAACGTGCAGCTTGCCGCTCTTGAAGTTGGCGAGCGCCCGGGTGCGGGCGTTCTGGCTCTTGTTGCCGTGAATGGCGTCGGCTTCGATGCCGGCCTTGAGCAGTTTGTCAGCCAACCCATTGGCCCCCCATTTGGTGCGTGTGAACACCAGGACCTGATACCAGCCGTTATCACGGATCAGATCGACCAGCAAATCGCGCTTGCGCTCGCGATCGACTTTGTAGACGTACTGCTTGACCAGATCGGGGGCGGTATTACGGCGCTCCGACTCAACATATTCGGGGTCAACCAGGAAAGTGCTGGCGAGGGTGCGTATTTCATCCGAGAAAGTCGCAGAAAACAACAGGTTCTGGCGCTTCTTGGGCACCAGCTTGATAATTCGCTTGATGTCGTGGATGAAGCCCATGTCGAGCATGCGATCGGCTTCATCGAGCACCAGCACCTCAACATTCGACAGGTCGACATTGCGCTGTTGCGCATGATCGAGCAGGCGGCCGGGCGTGGCAACGAGGATGTCGATACCGCTTCTGAGCGCCGAGATTTGCGGGTTCATGCCAACGCCGCCAAACATGACCAGCGATTTGAGAGGCAAATGGGCTCCGTAGGTGCGAACGCTTTCTTCAACCTGTGCGGCAAGCTCGCGCGTTGGCGTCAGAATCAGCACCCGGATCTTGCGCGGCCCGCTTGTGTGGGTTGAGGCCAGACGATTGAGAATCGGCAGGGTAAAGCCGGCGGTCTTGCCGGTACCCGTTTGTGCGCAAGCCATCAGATCGCGTCCTGAAAGAACGACGGGAATGGCTTGAGACTGAATCGGGGTCGGTGTTTCGTAGCCTTGATCGGCAATGGAACGAAGGATCTCGGGTACGAGACCCAGTTCGGTAAATTTCATGCGGGAGAACTCCAGGCGTTTGCCACGCGTGCGCGGAACAACAAGCAATAACCGCTGATGCACGAATCAGTCTGGGCGAACACTCAGGGATTGGTGAGTCGGGCGAGGCGGAATGCCTGGCCACATCGGACGAACGCCAAGACTGATGAATGGCGTAACGAAGAGCGTAAATTATAACAGGGTACCGGCATGCCTTGATCATATCGCCGGTTCGCGCCCGGGAACCTTCGCAATGGGTCAGTGTCAACGCACGCGTTGCAGTTAAAATGAAAGGCGATTTGTTTATCGACGCCTCCCTGTTGTTGTCCCGGTTTGCGCGAGAAAATTACATGGCACTGTCGTCTGATTACTTCGTACCTGCGATGCAGGATATTGCCCAGGCCGGTCAAGTGCTGATGCAGGGCTTTATGGGCTTGCTCAATAATCAATTTCCCGCCTCCAGTACGCCGGGTTCGACCACTGAGCCTCCAGATCCTGAGCAGTTGGCCAGCTTGCAGAAGCGTTTTCTGGATCAGCAACAACAGTTGTGGAATTCGATGCTGCTGAGCGGTAACAAACAGCCGCTAGCGCCGGCCGTCGAAGCTGATCCGGGTGATCGTCGATTCTCCTCGCCGGCATGGCAGAGCAGCCCGGTTTTTGACTACGTCCGGCAGAGTTACTTGCTCAATTCGCATTTCATCCGTGATCTGGTTGAGTTATTGCCGGCCAGCGATGACAAGGCAAAAAATCGCACTCGCTTTCTGGCACGTCAGTTTATTGATGCACTGTCGCCAGCCAACTTTGCAGCGACCAATCCGGAATTCATTCGCCAGGCGCTCGAAACGCAGGGGCAGAGCATCACCGACGGCATCAATAACCTGATCAATGATTACGGACTAGGCCGCATATCCATTTCCGACGAGTCGGCATTTGAAATCGGCAGAAATCTGGCGACCACCCCGGGCGCCGTGATTTATCAGAACGAGCTCATCCAGCTAATCCAGTACGCACCGACGACTCCCAAGGTCGCTAGGCGACCGTTGCTGATTGTGCCGCCATGTATTAACAAGTACTACATTCTTGACTTGCAGCCGGATAACTCTTTTGTCCGTTATGCGGTGGAGCAAGGCCATACAGTTTTTCTTGTCTCGTGGCGCAATCCCAAGGCCGGGCAGGGGCATCTGACTTGGGACGATTATCTGGAGCAGGGGTCGATTGCCGCCATCGACAAAGTGTGCGAGATCGGCAACGTAGATCAGCTCAATGCGGTGGGCTGGTGTGTAGGCGGAACTCTTCTGAGCAGCGCACTGGCCGTGCTTGCTGCGCGCGGTGAAGACAAGGTGGCCAGTCTGACGCTGCTGACCACCTTGCTCGATTTTTCCGAGCCGGGTGAGCTTGGGCTGTTCATCGACGAAAAATCGATGTTGGTTCGGGACGCGACAATGGCCAACGGTGGCCTCATGAAAGGGAGCGAGTTATCCAGTATCTTCTCGATGCTTCGCGCCAATGATCTTGTATGGAACTATGTCGCCAGCAATTACCTCAAGGGTATCAAGCCGCAGGCGTTTGATCTGCTCTACTGGAATTCCGACAGCACCAATTTGCCTGGACCTTTCGTCTGCTGGTATCTGCGCAATCTTTATCTGGAAAACAACCTGCGTGTTCCAGGCAAACTTGAGATGTGCGGTGCCAAAATCTATTTGGAGCGTGTGCGGGTGCCGAACTATGTGCTGGCGACGCGCGAGGATCACATTGTTCCCTGGCAAACCTCTTTTCTCGGCACTCAATTGCTGGGCGGAGAATCACGCTTTGTCCTTGGAGCCAGCGGCCATATCGCGGGGGTAATCAACCCGGCGGGCAAGAACAAACGCAGTTTCTGGCTCAATGACAAGCCGCCGAAGAGTGCAGATGACTGGCTGGCTGGTGCTCAGGAGCACAAAGGCAGTTGGTGGAGTGACTGGAGCCACTGGCTGAAACAGCATTCTGGCGGAGAACGAACGGCGCGGGTAAAGCCTGGCAATGCAAAATACAAAGTGATTGAGCCGGCGCCGGGTCGTTACGTGAAAGAAAAAGCTTAGGTTTTATCGCCATCCTCAAGGTAGCGTTTATCGCGTGCAGTACAAAAACAAGGAGACAATAATGCAAAAAGTGGCAATAGTTACAGGTGGAATGGGCGGCCTGGGAGAAGCGATTTGCATCAAGCTGGCCGCCCTTGGCTACAAGGTGGTGACGACTCATTCACCCGGAAACACAAAGGCCGCAGAGTGGCTGAGTGCGATGAGCCACATGGGCTACAGTTTCATGGCTTACCCGTGCAATGTGGCCGATTTCGATTCCTGCAAAGCGTGTGTTGACTGTGTTACCAAAGATGTTGGCTCCGTTGATGTGCTGGTGAATAACGCCGGCATCACCCGTGACATGACGTTCAAGAAAATGACCCGAGCCGATTGGGATGCGGTTATCGAAACCAATCTCGGCTCGGTGTTCAACATGACCAAGCAGGTCATGGACGGTATGGTCGAACGCAAGTGGGGACGAGTGATCAACGTTGCATCGGTCAATGGGCAAAAAGGCGCTTTTGGACAAACCAACTACTCAGCAGCCAAGTCCGGAATGCATGGCTTTACCAAGGCGCTGGCGCTCGAAGTGGCGCGTAACGGGGTGACGGTCAATACCATTTCGCCGGGATATATCGGCACGAAGATGGTAACGGCCATCCGTCCCGAAATTCTTGAGACCAAGATTCTGCCGCAGATTCCCGTTTCAAGACTTGGCAAACCAGAGGAAATTGCCGGCCTCGTTGCGTATCTCACCTCCGACGAAGCCGCATTCGTGACCGGTGCCAACATTTCCATCAATGGCGGTCAGCACATGTATTGATGGCCGACAGCACCGGGGAGTTATTGCGGAAAGTATCAGGCTCTTTTGGGGAGCAATTGTTGCTGATGTATAATTGTGCTGTGCAACATCAATGCGCCGTTTAGAGCGTATCCTGCGTAGTTCCCCAATGGAGAAGGTCTTAATGTCCGAGTCGGTGCGACTGATCAAGAAATATCCGAATCGCCGTCTTTACGACACCAAGACGAGTGCTTACATTACATTGAGCGATGTGAAAAACCTCGTCCTTTCTCTCGTGAACTTCAAGGTGGTGGATGCCAAGACCGGCGAAGATCTGACCCGCAGCATACTGCTCCAGATTATTATCGAAGAGGAAACGGCGGGCGTTCCTTTGTTTACTACCGAACTGCTGGCGCAGATGATCCGCTTCTACGGTCATGCCATGCAGGGCATGCTTGGGAAGTATCTGGAAACGAATATCAAGTCGTTTTCCGAATTTCAGAAGAAGCTTCAGGAGCAATCGCATTCGCTTTATGGTGAGAACAACAACCAGATGCAAAGCGATATGTGGTCCCAGTTCATGAACTTCCAGGAGCCAGCCATGCAAACGATGATGGCGACCTACATGGATCAAAGCAAGAAAATGATTCATCAGATGCAGGATCAGTTGAAAAGTCAGACCCTGAACATGTTTTCCGGCTTCCAGATGCCTGGATTCGTCGCCGAAGACTCGAAAAAGCCAGACAGTACCGACAAGTAGGT
>JANNNT010000157.1:0-5161 GCA_031398685.1 Rhodocyclaceae bacterium
CAAAATAGTACTAAAAAAACAGACGGATGATGGAAATGGCGGTCATCCCGATTACCAGCCAGCGAAAGGGCTTTTCGGGAATCCGCTTGACCACCAGTGCGCCCAGTACGGCCCCGATCAGAATGGCAGGAATCATCACGACGCTGATCAAGGCCGTCTGCATAGTGACGTTTCCCCAGAAGAAGATCTGCAGCGGGAGCTTGATCAGATTGATGATCATGAAGAACCAGGCCGTGGTTCCGAGAAAGGTCTGTTTTTCGTAGCGGCGGGCCAACAGGTAGACTGCAAAAATCGGTCCGGCCACATTGCCGATCATGGTCGTGAAACCGGCAACCAGGCCGATCAGGACATAGAACCACAAATCGTCGGGGACGCGAAATCCGCCCGACCTGAGTTCCAGTACCACGAGCACCACCAGGCAAATCAGAATGGATACGGCGATGAGCAGGGTAAACTGGCGGTCATTGATCAGATTCCCGATCAGGATGCCGGCCACCAGACCGATCACCGTCCACGGAAGCAAACGACGAATGCCTGACCAGTCGGCATGGCGGTGGTAGTAGGCCACCGCCATGAAATCGGCGGCGATTAGCATGGGCAGGATGATGCCGGTGGACGTTCTGCCGCCAAATGCAGTGGCCATGAAGGGGATGGCAATCATGAGCACCCCGCCAATGCCGGTCTTGGAAAAACCGATCAACAGCGCGGATGCAAAAATCCATCCGAGCTGCCAAAGCTCAACGCCAAGTAACTGTGTTATCTCCACCATGCTTGCCAGTATACTCGGTGCATTCCACCCGTTTTGCGCTAACCGGCCAATTCTTCAGGTCGTGCGCGACGGCAAAGCTCTCTGAAAACACCCTCGAACCCGCCCTGGAGAAGTAATGAAGTACCGATTGGTAGCCCTGGATCTTGATGGAACGCTGCTCGACAGCCAGTTGCAGATCCGCAACGAAACGATTGAAGCATTAAATCAAGCGCGTGCTCAAGGCGTGCTCGCCATGATCGTCACCGGCCGCCATCACGTGGCCGCCTATCCGTATTGGCGGCAGCTCGGTCTGGAACTGCCGGCCATCTGCTGCAATGGCGCTTATCTGTACGACTACCGTGCGCGCCAGCCTCTGGCCAACGATCCGCTGACTCGCCAGGAAGCGCGTGAGCTGCTCAAACTGGTGCGCAAACACGGCATCTACAGCATGGTCTACGACAAGAACTTTATGGCGTATGAAACCATCAACCGGCACCTCCAGGCCATCCTCACATGGTCCGCAACGCTTCCGGAAGAGGTTCGTCCCCACATCGAGCATGTCCAGTCCTATGAGCAACTGGTGGAAAGCGCTGAAACGATCTGGAAGTTCACCGCGGCGTGCGATGACTTTACGGCCATCTCTGCCTTTGTCTCGGAGATCGAGCAAAGCCTTGGTCTGGGCTGCGTGTGGTCCGGTCAGAACCGCCTCGATATCGGTCATGCCGGTAACAGCAAAGGCCATCGCCTTGCCGGCTGGATCGCCGAACAAGGCATCGCGCGCGAGGAAGTCATTGCCTTTGGCGACGAACAGAACGACATGGAAATGCTGCGGTTGGCCGGCATGGGCGTCGCGATGGGAAACAGCGGACAGATGATTCAGGCGTGCGCGGACTGGGTGACCGGCGGCAACGACAGCAACGGGATTGCTGATGCGCTGCAGCGCTTTGTACTGACACCGGCGTAACATTTGTATAAAATGGAATACTTTTGATCAGTCCTTGCGGGTGATGCCATTTTCCGGCGCGTTAGTGTCGCTGCCGACGGTTTTCCCGGTGCTGATCCACGGCTTTTTTTACATGAATCAGGAGTAAGCAAATGGTCTCTCAGTCTTCGCTGGCAAACGCAATTCGCGTACTGGCCATGGATGGCGTACAAGCCGCCAATTCAGGGCATCCTGGCGCTCCGATGGGCATGGCGGAAATTGCAGTGGCCTTATGGAATCGGCACCTCAAGCACAACCCGGCCGACCCGAAGTGGCCCAACCGCGACCGCTTCGTCCTCTCCAACGGCCACAGCTCGATGCTGCTTTATGCGCTGCTGCATCTGACCGGCTACGACCTGCCGCTCGACGAACTCAAGCAATTCCGTCAGTTGCACAGCAAGACCCCCGGCCATCCGGAATACGGCCACACCGCCGGGGTCGAAACGACGACCGGCCCGCTTGGTCAGGGTCTGGGCAATGGCGTGGGTTTTGCGCTGGCCGAACATCTGCTGGCCGCCGAATTCAACCGCGAAGGCTTCCCGATCGTCGACCACTACAGCTACGCCTTCATGGGCGACGGCTGCATGATGGAAGGCATTTCCCACGAAGTAAGCTCGCTGGCCGGCACCTGGAAGCTGTCCAAGCTGATCGCCTTCTACGACGACAACGGCATCTCCATCGACGGCCACGTCTCAGGCTGGTTCGCCGACGATACCCCCAAGCGTTTTGAAGCCTACGGCTGGAACGTGGTTCGCGACATCGACGGTCACAGCATCGACGCCGTGGACCGTGCTATCCAGGCGGCCAAGTCGCAGCACGACAAACCGACCCTGATCTGCTGCAAGACCATTATCGGCAAAGGCTCGCCGAACAAGGCCGGTGGTCACGATGTCCATGGTTCGCCACTGGGCAAGGACGAAGTCGTCGCCACGCGTGCGGCGCTGGGCATTACCGAAGGCGCCTTTGAAGTCTCCGATGCGGTGCGTGCCGAGTGGAGCGGGCTCAATACCGGCGCCAAGCGTCAGAGCGAATGGGAGAAGCTGTTTGCCGCCTATCGCGCCGCTTACCCGGCGCTGGCCAGCGAATTCGTGCGCCGCACGAAGGGCACCCTGCACCCCGAGTTTTCCGCCAAGGCCGACGAAGCGTTACACGCCATCGCCGCCAAGGGTGAAGTGATCGCCACGCGCAAGTCGTCGCAAAACGCCATTCAGGCGCTGGCGACTATCATGCCGGAATTCATCGGCGGTTCGGCCGATCTGGCGCCCTCCAACCTGACCCAGTGGAAAGGCTGCCGTGACCTGCGTCCGGACGCCATGGCCGAAGGGGGCGACTACATCCATTACGGGGTGCGCGAATTCGGCATGGCCGCGATCATGAACGGCCTGGTCCTGCACGGCGGCTTCCGCCCCTTCGGCGGCACCTTCCTGATGTTCTCCGAATACGCCCGCAACGCCATCCGCATGGCCGCGCTGATGAAGATCAATCCGATCTACGTGTTCACGCACGACTCGATCGGTGTCGGCGAAGACGGCCCGACGCATCAGCCCATCGAACAGACGGCGACCCTGCGCATGATGCCCAACCTCGATGTCTGGCGCCCGTGCGACAGCGTTGAGACCTTCATCGCCTGGCAAACCGCCATCGAACACCGCAGCACCCCGACCGCGCTCATGCTGACCCGCCAGAACCTGCCGCATCAGGTGCGCGATGCCGAGCAGATCAAGCTGATCCGTCGCGGCGGCTATGTCCTCAAGGAGTGCGTTGGCACGCCCAAGGCCGTCATCATCGCCACCGGCTCGGAAGTGGGTCTGGCGGTCACTGCCCAGCAAACGCTGGCCGAGAAGGGCATCGCCGTGCGCGTGGTCTCGCTGCCGTCGAGCTTCATCTTCGACCAGCAGGACGCCGCCTATCGCGAAGCCGTGCTGCCGCGAGGCATCCCGCGCGTGGCGGTGGAGGCTGGCGTCACCAGCTACTGGCGTCAGTACGTCGGTCTCGAAGGTGCCGTGGTCGGGATCGACCGCTTCGGCGAGTGCGGGCCGGCCAGCCAGGTGTTCGAATTCCTCGGCATTACGGCGGCCAAGGTGGTTGAGGCGGTGGAAGAGGTAATCGCCGGCTGACACCCCGGCGCCATTGAAGCAAGGCCAAAGACCCGACGTTCGCGCCGGGTCTTTTTTTGCCCGCCTGGATTGCTGATCGGATCAGGGCACCCGTTCTGCAAGCCACTGGCCATAATTTCCACCACTCAGTGTTCACTGTGTTGAGGCCGAGACGAGATTTAGCCCCCATCGTTCGCCATCCAGAAGCGCCAGCGGTATCAAACGACCACTTTCGGTTAACATAGCGGCTCCAGGATTGAAGCACAACGAATGCTGCGCTTCACATTTGAGTTCAACCTCTATAATGAACACTATGCAAAATAATCAGAAACCTACTGTCGCCAGCACCGCTGATTTGCAACTTGAAGTCGCCGAATTGTTGATCGAGTGTCTGAACCTCGAAGTCACCGCCGATCAAATCACGCCCGACGCCCCGTTGTACGGCGATGGCCTGGGCATGGACTCGATTGATGTGCTGGAAGTCGCGCTGACGGTTTCCAAACGTTATGGTGTGCAGTTGCGCGCCGATAGCGAAGACAACCAGCATATTTTCAGCTCACTGCGCAGCCTCTCCGACTATATCGCCGCACAGAGAACCCGTTAATGGTGTTCCGCATCATGCGCGGGCTGGGCATTGCTGCGCTGGTGATCGGCTATCCGCTGCTGGCGCACTACACCAACGAATCGGCTCACAACCCCAACCTGGGCGCGGTGGTGGCCATTGCGCCGGTGCTATTGATTGGATTGATGCTGGCGTGGCATTCACCCCGTCGCCTGATCATGATGGGCGCGCTGGTGCTGCTGTGTGTCGCCCTGGGTGCCTCATGGTCGATACTTGAAAACCATTTTGGGCTGGTGTACTGGCTGCAGAATGTGGCTATGCAGCTCATCCTGCTCATGACTTTTGGCCGTACTCTGGTCGCTGGGCGGCAACCACTGTGCACCCGCTTCGCCGAGGCGCTGTATGGACCGGTGACTCCGCAGCATGAAATTTACACGCGTCAGGTCACGCTCGCCTGGACCGTTTTTTTTGCCGCGATGGCACTCACGTCGACCGTGCTCTTTTTTCTGACGCCGTTGGCGGTTTGGTCAATATTTGCCAATTTCCTGACGCTGCCTCTGGTCGCGCTGATGTTCATTGCCGAATACGGGGTGCGCCGATGCTTACTCCCGGATATGCAGCATGCGCATATCCTTGATGCCGTGCGGGCGTTCAGGAACGATTCGGCAAACTCGTCGCATCCCGGCTAGTGTCAGCGACTTGAACATGCCTGCACTGCCGCTGGTATCACACGCCTCCCCGGACAGCATCATCGCCTGGCGCGCCGATGGCGC